>JANWHQ010000057.1 GCA_025450315.1 Caulobacteraceae bacterium | reverse complement strand
CCGATGGCCAACCAGCCGCTGACCGCCCTGGGCTTCGTCAAGAGCCGCCCGGACCTCGAGCGGCCGGACCTGGAGATCTTCTGCAACCCGGTGCGGCTGGACGCCGACGTCTGGTTCCCGCTGATCAAGCCGGCGCTGGAGCACGCCTTCGAATCCTGCCCCTCGCTGCTGCATCCCCACAGCCGCGGCGAGGTGACCCTGCGCTCGGCCGATCCGGCCGACCACCCGAAGATCCTGTTCAACTTCCTCAAGGAGGCCGAGGACCGCCGGGCCATGCGCGAGGGCGTGCGCATCGTGCGCGAGATGTATTCCACGGGCCCCCTGGGCGAGATGATCGACCGCGAGCTGAAGCCGGGCCCGGGCGTGCAGAGCGACGAGGAGCTGGACGCCTACATCCGCGCTTCCATGGACCTCGACCACCACCCCACCTCGACCTGCGCCATGGGGACGGACGCCATGGCGGTGGTGGATCCGGAGCTGAAGGTGCGCGGGATCGAGGCCCTGCGCGTGGTCGACGCCTCGGTCATGCCGCGGGTCAACGGCGGCCATACCAACGCCCCCACGGTGATGATCGCCGAAAAGGCCGCCGACCTGATCCTCGGCCGCAAGGTGCTGGAGCCAGCCGAGCTCTAGGGGGCCCCGAAAGGCCCCAAGATTTCAACGCGGAGGACGCAGAGAAGGCGCAGAGATCGCAGAGGGGGCAGGGCATCGCTGCGTCCTCCGCGTCTCCTCCGCGGACTCTGCGTTAGAATCTTGAAGGCGGCTCCGCCGCCGCCGACTCCCAGGCCGCGCTTCGAGGCGCTAGAAAGCCAGCCATGACCCTCTTCACTCCCCTCCGCGACCTGCTCGGTTCCGACGTCTTCCAGATCCCGGGCGAGTTCGATCCCGCCCGGCACGTGCACGACTTCCTGGTCGGCGCGCCGGAGGGCGCCAACATCCTGGGCGTGGCCTATCCGCGCTCGACGGCCGAGGTCTCCCAGGTCCTCCGCTTCTGCAACGACCACGACATCAAGGTCACGCCCCAGGGCGGCATGACCGGCCTGGCCGGCGGCGGGGTGCCGATCGGCTCGACGGTGGTGCTGTCCTTGGAGCGGATGCGGGCGATCGAGGAGATCGATGTGGCCGCCGGGACCATCACCGTCCAGGCCGGCATCCCGCTGGAGGGCGTCCAGGTGGCGGCCGACCAGGCCGGGCTGTTCTTCCCGCTGGACCTCGGCGGGCGCGGCACGGCTCAGGTGGGCGGCAACGCCTCCACCAACGCCGGCGGCAACCGGGTGGTGCGCTACGGCATGATGCGCCAGCTGGTGCTGGGCATGGAGTGGGTGATGGCCGACGGCACGGTGGTCACCTCGCTCAACAAGATGATCAAGAACAACGCCGGCTATGACCTCAAGCAGCTGTTCATCGGCTCGGAGGGCACGCTGGGCGTCATCACCCGGCTGGTCCTGAGATTGTTTCCCAAGGCGTTAAGTGTCCAGACGGGCCTGTGCGCCCTGGCCGACTATCCCAGCGTCCTGGACCTGTTGGCCCGCGCCCGGGCGGGGCTGGGGGCCACCCTCTCGGCCTTCGAGATGATGTGGCCGGAGTTCTACCACCTCGGCACCGAGGCCCTTGGCCGGCGCCCGCCGATCCCGGCCGAGCACGGGGTCTATGTGCTGATCGAGACCATGGGCGACGATCCCGAGACCGACCAGGCCCGCTTCGAGGAGGTGATCGCCGGGGCCATCGAGGCCGGGACCGTCGCCGATGCGGTGATCGCCAAGTCGGGCCAGGAGGCCAAGGCGCTGTGGTCGATCCGCGACGCGCCGGGGGAATTCTCCAAGGTGTTCTGGCCGCAAATCAGCTTCGACATCTCCATCTCCACCGGCCAGATGGGCGACTTCATGGTGGAGTGCCGCAACCGGCTGAAGGCCCGCTGGCCCGAGATCCGCACGGTGTTCTTCGGCCACGTGGCCGATTCCAACCTGCACCTGTCGATCAAGAGCGACGGCGATCCCAGGCTCGAGCACGAGATCGACGGCGAGGTCTACAAGGCGGTCGGCGACTGGGGCGGCTCGATCTCCGCCGAGCACGGCATCGGCGTGCACAAGAAGCCGTTCCTGCACTATTCCCGCACCCCCGAGGAGGTGGCCCTGATGCGCCAGCTCAAGGCCGCGCTGGACCCCAAGGGGACCCTGAACCCCGGCAAGGTGTTCTAGACTCACAACGGGTTGTCATCCCGGCCGGAGCCCGCAGGGCGCAGAGCCGGGATCGGGCTGGGCGCCGACCTTGCCGGATGACCACGGCGGGGATCAGCCGAACGTCGGTGTCAGGAACCTCCAGGGGCTGGCTTCCGAGCCCGTCGGGACCGGGACCTCGATCAGCACCGGGGCGTCGGCGGCCAGGGCCTTTTCCAGCGTCCGGCGCAGCTCGTCCGGGGTGGTCGCGCGGCGGCCCTCGACGCCGAAGCTCTCGGCGAACTTCACGAAGTCCGGGTTGACCAGGTCCGAGCCGATCACCCGGCCCTCGAAGCCCTCGATCTGGTCGCGCCGGACGTTGCCGTAGGCCTTGTTGTTGAACACCAGGGTCACGACGTTCAGGCCATACTGCACGGCGGTGGCCAGCTCGGCCGCCGCGAATAGGAAGCCGCCGTCGCCGGTCACCGACACCACGGCGCGCTCGGGGAAGGCCGCCTTCGCGCCCAAGGCGCTGGGGAAGCCCGAGCCCAAGGTCCCCTGGCTGCCGGCGCTGATGCTGGTGCGGGGAGCGTAGACCGGGAAGCCGTACCAGGAGGCGAAGCCCATCTGGCTGATCTCGTCCACGAAGATGCCGTCCTCGGGCAGGACGTCGCGGATGGCGCCCAGATAGGCCAGCTGCGGCTGGATGGCCTGGATGTCCCTGGCCGTGGCGGCCTTGGCCTCGGCGAGGCGCTTGGCGCGGTCGTCGACGGTGGCGCCCTCGCGGCCCAGGGCCTGCAGCAGCGCCCGCGCGCCCGTGGCGGAGTCCGCCACGATGCCGATGTCGACGGCCAGGCGGCCCATCTCGGCCGGATCGATGTCGATGCGGATCAGCTTCACGCCGGGCGGGCGCCAGCGCCAGCGCATGTCGAGCAGCTCGAAGCGCGTGCCGATGACCAGGGCGACGTCGCAGCCGGGCCAGACCCTGGCGCCCGACGCGCAGGTGAAGCCCAGCGGATGGCGTTCGTCGACGATCCCCCGCCCGCTGCGCCAGGGCACGGCCGGCGCCTGCACCGCCTCGGCCAGGGCGGTGATCTCGGCTGACGCCTGAAGCGCCCCGCCGCCCACGAAGATCATCGGCGTCCTGGCCGCGCGCAGCAGCTTCGCGGCGGCCTCGATCAGGTCGGGATCGGGCTCGGGCGCCGCGATCGGCTCCAGCGGCGGCGGCGGCGTCACCGGCTCGCGCTCAGTGAACACCTCCCAGGGTATCTCCAGGCCGGCGGGGCGGGGTCGGCCCGACGTCATCTGCCGGAAGGCTTCGGCGACCAGGGCCGGGGCGGCGGCGGGGCGACCGATCCGCTCGGCCCATTTGCAGACCTGCCGCATCACCAGCAGCTGGTCCTGCATCTCGTGCAGCGCCAGGCGTTCCTTGCCGATCGAGGCGGTGTCGATCTGGCCGGCGAGGCACAGCACCGGGGTCGAGGCGCCCCAGGCGGTCAGCAGGGCGGCAGAGGCGTTGAGCAGGCCCGGCCCCGGCACCACCGAGCACACCCCCGGCCGCCCCGACGCCTTGGCGTAGCCGAAGGCCATGTAGCCCGCGCCCTGCTCGTGGCGGGCGCCGATGGTGCGCAGGGCCGGCTCGGCCCGCTTGAAGGCGTCCATCAGCCCATAGGTCTGCACGCCCGGCAGGGCGAAGACGGTGTCGACGCCGTGATCCAGAAGGCCGCGGACGATGGCGTCCCCTCCGGTGAGCCGTTCAGTGGTCATGCAGCCGGGCTTTCCCCCTCGCGCCTTCAGCGCCGCTGCTTTAGAGCACGTGCGCACAAGGGCGAACCCCAAGAAACGTGGAGGGGCGAGAATGAAGGTTCCGGCGGCGATCGCGGAGATCCTCAAGCGCGAGGGGGTCGACATCCTGTTCGGCTATCCGCGTAACGCCGTGCTCGAGGCCGCCGCCGAAGCCGACATCCGCACCGTCATCGTGCGCCAGGAGCGCACCGGCCTGCACATGGCCGACGCCTATTCGCGCTTGACCCGCGGCCGCAAGATGGGCGTCTTCGCCATGCAGCACGGTCCCGGCACCGAGAACGCCTACGGCGGCGTGGCGCAGGCCTATTCGGAGTCGATCCCGCTGCTGGTGCTGCCCCAGGGCTACGCCCGCCGCCTGGCGCACGTCCCGGACAACTACAACGCCACCGTCCAGATGGCTGGGATCACCAAGCTGGCCGAGCCGATCAACCTGCCGGCCGAGACCCCCAACATCCTGCGGCGGGCCTTCACCCAGCTGCGCAACGGCCGCCCGCGCCCGGCGCTGGTGGAGATCCCCTGGGACGTGGTTGGCGAGGAGGTGCCCGAGCCCCTGGCCTACGAGCCGGTGCTGCGCACCCGCTTCGCCCCCGCGCCCGAATCCATCGAGGCGGCGGCCAAGGCGCTGGTCCAGGCCCGGCGGCCGGTGATCTACGCCGGCCAGGGCGTGCACTGGGCCGAGGCCTATGGCGAGCTGAAGGCCCTGGCCGAGCTCCTGGCCGCGCCGGTCTGCACCAGCCTGGAGGGCAAGAGCGCCTTCGACGAGACCCATCCCCTGGCCCTGGGCTCGGGCGGGGCGGCGATCCCCAAGACCGTGCGCCACTTCCTGGACGCCGCCGACGTGATCTTCGGCGTGGGGGCCAGCTTCTCGGACACCTCGTTCGGCGTGAAGATGCCGCCGGGCAAGGTGATGATCCACAACACCCTGGACGAGACCGACCTCAACAAGCTCCTGCCCACCCGGTACGGCCTGCTCGGCGACGCCCAGCTGACACTGGCCATGTTGATCGAGGCCTGCGGAAAGCTGCTGGGGGGCGAGAAGCGCGATCCCTCCGCCGTGGCCAAGGAGATCAAGGACGTCGAGGCCGAATGGATGAAGGCGTGGACCCCGCTGCTGACCTCCGATGACGCCCCGCTCAGCCCCTACCGCGTGCTCTGGGACCTGCAGCACACCGTCGACATGGCCGAGACCATCATCACCCACGACGCCGGCTCGCCGCGCGACCAGCTGACCCCGTTCTGGAAGTCGACCGCGCCGCTCAGCTACATCGGCTGGGGCAAGACCACCCAGCTGGGCTACGGCCTGGGCCTGGCCATGGGCGCCAAGCTGGCCTGCCCCGACAAGCTCTGCATCAACGTCTGGGGCGACGCCGCCATCGGCTTCACCGGCATGGACTTCGAGACGGCCGCCCGCGAGCGGATCCCGATCCTGTCGATCCTGCTCAACAACGCGGCCATGGCCATCGAGCTGGACATCATGCCGGTGGCGACCCGGAAGTACCGCTCGACCGACATCTCGGGGAACTACGCCGACTTCGCCAAGGCGCTGGGCGGTCATGGCGAGCGCGTGCATCGGCCCGAGGATATCGTCCCGGCCATCCGGCGCGGCATCCAGAAGACCCGGGAAGGCACGCCGGTGCTGCTGGAATTCATGACCTGCCAGGAGACCCGCGCCTCGCGGCTCTAGCGGCGGGGCGAAGAAACCAGGAGGATTCGCATGGACCGGGCCCAGCTCGAAGCGGTGGTCGGCGCCTATCTGGAGGCCGCGATCGCCAAGGACAGGTCGCTGGCCCCGTTCGCCGACAAGGTCGCCTTCAGCGAGAACAATGTCCGGCTGGAGCTGGGCGAGGGGACCTGGCGCACCCTTTCCGGCCGGGGGACCTACAGCCACTACCTGGCCGATCCCGCCGCCGGACGCGTGGGCTTCATCGGCACGGTGCGCGAGAACGGCGTGCCGGCGCTGCTGGACCTGCTGATCACCCTGGAGGACGGCCGGATCGTTGAGGTCGAGAGCGTCTTCATCCGCGATGCGCTCGCCGGGGTCCGCTACGAGCAGGAGATCGGCCAGCCCGAGAAGGTGTGGTTCGAGGCGGTCCCGGAGGCCAAACGCCTGTCGCGCGAACAGATGATTGCCTCGGTCGACAAGTATTTCCAGGGCATGGAGAACAACGACGGGCGGGGCGACTACTCGTTCTTCGATCCGGAATGCGACCGCATCGAGCACGCGCTGAAGACCACCAACGTCAAGACGCCCATGGCCTATGGCCATTCCACCGACACCGACTTCGCCTCGATGACGGCGGAGGAGCAGTGGAAGACCGGCTTCCTGGGCTTCGTCACCAAGATCCGCGACCGCAGGTTCGTCATCCTGGACGAAGAGCGACAGGTCGCCTTCGCCTTCGTGACCCTCGACCACAACGGCACGGTCCGGGTGCTGCACATGACCACGGGCAAGGACTTCGTGGTGCCGCCCTATTTCGACGTGCCGCGCACCCTGCAGGTGATGGAGGCGTTCAAGCTGAAGGGCGAGAAGCTCTACCGGGTCGAGATGACCCTGTACGAGCCCAACTATGGCGCCCGTCCGCCGCAAACCCAGGTCGCGCCGCCGCAACCCTCCGCGCCCGAGCCCGCCTCGCGCGAGGCGCTGGAAGCCCTGCTCGAGCGCACCCTCCAGGCGCTGGAGAGCCATCACGCCAAGGCGCTGCCGCTCGCGCCGGGGGTCCGGTACACGGAGAACGGCGAGTCCATCGAGATCGGCGACGGCCTCTGGGGCACGATCTGCGACTACGCCGGCTCGGGTGCGGCCCGGCCGGAGACCCCGGCCTACCGGCTGGTGATGGCCGACCCGGGCGCAGGCCAGGCGGCGTTCCTGGGCGGCATGCTGGAAGAGACCACGCGGGGGATGCTCTATCTGCGCATCCGCGCCCTCGGCGGCCGGATCTCCGAGATCGAAGCGATCGCCATCCGCCACGAGTGGATGGGCGAGCGGGGCGGCACGGTCACCCTGTTCCAGCCCCGGATGATCACCGGCTTCGATCCGGACGGGTTTGTCTCGCCTGACTGGCTTGGCGCCGCCGCCCCCGGCGACCGCGAGGGCCTGGTCCAGGCCGCCGACGCCTGGTTCGACGCCGTGCAATCGGGCCGAAGCGCCGGGCTGAAGCTCGCCCCCGGCGCCGCTCGCCGCGACAACGGCCATGCCGCGTCCAACGCCCCGGACGCGCCGCCGCTCGACCCCGAGGTTCCCGCCTTCCGGCCCTACGCCCTGGGCCTGGCCGAGCAGATCGAGGCCGGCGTCTTTCGCCGCATCTCCCGGGTGCGCGAGCGGCGCCATCTGGTCGACGCCGACCAGGGGCTGGTGCTGACCGTCGCGGTCCAGGACAATCCCGGGGACCTGAAATCGATCGAGGTCCCGGGCGTCGGCGAGGTCGGCCTGCCCGGCCTTTCCGCCTCCGGCCCGGGCGCGGAGATCAACTCCCGGCCGGAGGAGCTGCAAAGCCAGTTGTTCGGCGCGCGGCAAATGCCCAATGTGCGCGTGCCGACCAGCGAGATCGTCGTCCAGGCGACCAAGGTCGTGGACGGGCGCATCGCCGGCATCGAGACTCTGTCGCGCGGCGCGATCCTGGGCGTGAGCGGGGGCTGGCCCGCCTGAGGACTTCCGGCGGGAGGGGCGGACATGGCTGAGATCCCGCAGGACGGGCCGGGGCGCTTCTCGCGCGGCTATCGCGCCTGGTTCCTGGGTCTGATGGTGGCGGCCTCGGCCATGGCGGTGATCGACCGCACCTCCATCCTGACCCTCAGTCAGCCGATCAAGGCCGACCTGCACATGACCGACGCGCAGTACGGCATGCTGCAAGGCGTCGGCCTGGCGGTCTGCTACGCCATCTTCGGCCTGCCCTTGGCTCGGCTGGCCGACACCGCCAACCGCATGAAGCTGGTGGCGGCCGCCGTCGGGGTGTTCTCGCTGTTCGCCGGCTTCTGCGGCCTGACGCGGAACGTCCTTCAGCTGTTCGTCTGCCGGGTGGTGGTGGGCGTGGGCGAGGCGGGGGTGCAGCCGCCGATCATCTCGGCGATCAGCGACCTCTATCCGCCTCAGAAGCGCGGCACGGCCCTGTCGATCCTGTCGATGAACATCGGGCTGGGCACCCTGGTCGGCCCTATCGCCGCCGGCTACCTGACCGAGGCCTATTCCTGGCGGCTGGTCTTCCTGCTGATCGGCGGGGGCGGGGTGCTGATGGCCCTGCTCACCTGGCTGACCACCCGCGAGCCGCCCCGGGGGATGTCCGAGGACATCGCCGCCGACCGGGCCCCGGCGCCCGGCTTCCTGGCCGTGCTGAAGGTGCTGATCGCCAAGCGCTCGTTCTGGCAGGTCATGGCCGGCATGGCGGTGACCAACTTCGCCGCCGCCGGGGTCGGCTCCTTCATCGCGCTCTACTTCACCCGCCAGTTCGACCTCGGCCCAGGTATGACCGGGGTGGTGTTCGGGATCGTCAGCTTCCTGTCCACCTTCGGCGGCACGGTGTCGGGCGGCGTGATCGTCGACTTCGTCTCCAGGCGCGACGGCCGCTGGTACGTCTGGCTGCCGGCCCTGGGAGTGCTGGTGGCCGCGCCGCTGTACATCGGCGGCTTCCTCCTGCCCAACGCCCCCCTGGCCCTGGTCTCCCTGACCCTCGCGGGGGCGGTGCTGTTCCTCTACTACACCCCCACCCAGGCCCTCTTGCAGAACATGGTCGAGCCGCGGATGCGGGGCACGGCGGCCTTCGTCTTCTTCGTGGTCTCGGGCCTTGTGGGCTTCGGCGGGGGCCCGGCCCTGCTGGGCTACATCTCCGACCACGTGGCGGCCCGCGCCTTCACCTCGGGCGCCTACCAGGCCGCCTGCCCGGGCGGGGTGGCCCCGCTCGCCGCCGGCGCGGCGGCGCACGCCGCCTGCCGCATGGCCTCCGCCATGGGCCTCAAGGTGTCGATGAGCCTGATGAGCTGCCTCTACGTCTGGGGCGCCGTCCACTTCTTCCTGGCCGCCCGCTCGGTGCGCCAGGACCTGGGACGCTGATCTACTGCGGCAGCAGGATCACCGCGTCCTCGTAGCGGCCCGAGCCCATGTCGCCCTCGGGGAAGATGCCCCGCTCGGAGACCCACTCGAAGGAGTCCTCGAACATCTGCCGGTCGTAGGGCTCGAACACGATCCGTTCGCCGGGGCCCCAGCGGCGGGTGTCCATCAGGTGATGCCAGCGGGCGGGGAACTCGTTCTTGTAGTAGTGGGTGTAGAGCTCGGGGCGCAGGTCGATGTCGCGCTGGGCGCGCTTCAGGGCGCGGAAGTACTTCTTCACGTCGTCCGGCTCGGGCTCGCCCGAGATCATGGTGGCCATCATGAAGGTGGTGTCGATGATCTTCCGGAAGCCCAGCTGCTCGGCGAAGTAGTAGGGCCCCGAGAACAGGGCCGCGGCCTCGACCTCGCGGTCGAGCAGCCGCTCCATGCGGCGGAACAGCATGCCGTCCGAGAACGACAGCTCGATGTCCTCCAGCGGCAGGTACGACTCAAGGGCCTGGATGGTCGAATAGTGGCTGCCCGACTGGTAGCCGACCGAGATGGTCACCCCCTTCAGGTCGGCCGGCCCGCGGATGGACGATTCCGGCGGCACGAAGATGGCCGCGGGCGACAGCGAATAGGCGTCGCCGTACATCTTGCCGTGGCCCGCGGAGGCCGCGACGTTCACCGTCCAGTGGCAGGCCGAGGAGACGTCGCAGGTGCGGCCCTGCTCGAAGGTCTGGAAGGCGCCGACCTTGTCGCCGAGGTCGTGCTTCCTGCCGTCGGCCGAGATCGCCTGTTCGCGGAACTCGTAGTCGAGGCCCTCGGCCTTGAAGTAGCCCTTCTCCTCGGCCACCCATTCCTGCAGCCGGAAATGCGGGGCGATCACGAAACGGCTGTTGTTCATCACGCGCTCCAAGGGCCGCGGCAGGCCCGCTCGCCACCGACCTACGGCCGGCGGCCGCTGGGCGCCATGCCATTTCCGGAATACATTGAATTCCCATTTGGCATGGAGCTTCCGTGGCGCGGGACGACGTCAGCCTCGGCGACCTGGCCGCCCTGGTGTTGCTGCTGGAGGTCGGCAGTCTCACTCGCGCGGCCGAGAGCCTGCGGATCAGCCAGCCGTCGCTCAGCAAGATCCTCGGCCGGCTGAGGACGCATTTCGGCGATCCGCTCCTGGTGCGCGTGGGGCTGTCCATGCGCCCCACCCCCAAGGCCGAGCAGTTGCTGGAGCCGCTGAGAGGCCTGCTGGCGGCGTCCGACCTGCTGCGCGCCTCGACCCGCGACTTCGACGCGGCGAGCTCGGATCGCGAGTTCTCGATCCTGGTCACCGATGTCGGGATGATCCAGACCGTGCCGGTGCTGATGCGGCGGCTGGAGGCGCGGGGCCCGAAGCTGCGGCTGCGCGCCCTGCCGCTGGACGCCCGCCCCTTGGAGGCGCGGCTGGAAGCCGGCGAGGCCGACCTCGCCATCGGGGCCTTTCCCCAGGCTGCGCCGACCCTGCGCCGGCAGGGCCTTTATGCCGATCCCTTCGCCAGCGTCGTGCGGCGCGGGCATCCGCGGCTCGGGGAATTGCGCGGCGTGGACGGCTTCATGCGGGAGCGGCACATCGTGGTGGTCGCCTCTTCGACGGGCCATGCGGCGCACCGGCGGCTGGAGCGCGCCTTCGCCGCTGCGCTGCGGCCCGAACAGGTGCTGGTCCGGGCGCCAAGCTTCGTGGCCTGCGCCTTCCTGGCCAGCCGCACCGACGGTGTCGCCACCATCCCGCTGAAGCTGGCGGAGTTCCTGGCCGAGGACCTGGGGCTCGAGCTGTTCGAGCCGCCGCTGGGACTGGAGCCCATCGGCATCGACCAGTTCTGGCACGAACGGATGCAACAGGATCGCGGCCACCGCTGGTTCCGCGCGGAGGTGTTCGACCTGCTGGCGGGGAGGCCGACGCCGGACTGAGCCGCGCTCAGCCCGCCAGCGCGGCCGGCGCCGGGTCTTCGGCCGGGCGCAGCTCCAGGGCCGCCTGCACCGCCGCGTAGAGCGCCTGGGCCTGGATCGGCTTGGCCACGTGCAGCTCCATGCCCGCGGCGAGGTACTCGTCCATCTGGTGCTGCATGGCGTTGGCCGAGACCGCCACGATCGGGATGCGGGCGCGGCCCTCGGCCGCCTCGGCGGCGCGGATCTGCAGCGTGGCTTCCAGCCCGCTCATCCCCGGCATCTGGATATCCATCAGGATCATGTCCCAGCCGCCGCCGCGCCAGGCTTCGATCGCCTCGCGGCCGCTGGACACCAGGGTGAGCTCGGCCTCCAAGGGCGCCAGGAGGGCGGCCAGGACCCTCTGGTTGATGGGGTTGTCCTCGGCGGCGAGGATGCGCACGGGCCTGCGGGCGGCGTCCGGGGGCGGTGGGACGGGGGGAGCGTCTTCCGAGGTCATGACGGGCAAATCCCCAAGCCGCTCGAGCGGCAGAAAAAGGGTGAAGGCCGAGCCCAGGCCCGGCGCGCTTTCGACGTCGATCCGGCCGCCCATCAGGATCGACAGCTCGCGGCAGATGGCCAGGCCCAGCCCCGTGCCGCCGAACTGGCGGGTGGCGGAGCTGTCCAGCTGCGAGAACTTGCCGAACAGGCGTGGCAGCAGGGCAGGCTCGATCCCGTCGCCGGTGTCGCGCACCACGATCCGGAGGCCGCCGCCCAGCCGCCGGGCCTCGAGCGACACCTGGCCCGAGCGCGTGAACTTCACCGCGTTGGACAACAGGTTCATCAGCATCTGGCGCACCCGCACCGCATCGCCCCGCCAAATGCCCTCGGCGGCCGGCGTCACGCGGCAGGTCAGGCCGAGCCCCTTGGCGGCGGCCGTGTCGGCGAACATGGCGCAGACCCCCCGGACCAGCTCGCCCAGGTCGAAGGGCGCGGGGATCAGCTCCAGCCTGCCCGCCTCGATCTTGGAGAAGTCGAGCACGTCGCCCAGGACCTGCAGCAGCGTCTGGCCGGAGTCGCGGATGATCCGCAGCCTCTGGCGCTGGCGGGGGGTGGCGTCCTCCAGCTCCATCGCCTGCACCATGCCCAGCACCCCGTTCAGCGGCGTGCGGATCTCGTGGCTCATGTTGGCCAGGAACTGGGATTTCAGCTGGCTGGCGGCCTCGGCGGCCTCCCGTTCGACTTCGGCCCGGCGCAGCTCGTCCTCGACGCGGGCCTTGGCCAGGCCGTTTTCGCGGAACACGTCCAGGGCCTGGGCCAGGGCGCCGATCTCGTCGCCGCGCTCCCGGTGCGGAATGGCGGACGCCAGATCGCCGGCGGCCAGCCCGCGCATGGCGTCGGTCACCTCGGACATCGGGCGGACGTAGCGGCGGATCATCAGGACGCTGGCGGCCCAGCCGCAGCCCGCCACCACCAGCATCAGGCCCAGCGCCAGGAAGAACCGGCGTTCGGCGGCGCCGGCCTCCAGCCGGGCGTCCAGGCTGGCCTGGTCGAAGGCCACGATGCCGACGTCGGTCAGGCTGGCGAGGCCGGGCTCGCCGGCGGCCAGCCAGGCGCGGCCCGATCCGTCGCTGGGACGACGGGCGTCCAGGTCGGCCATCAGCGCCTGCATCCGCGCCTGGGCCGTGGTGAAGTAGAGCCGATCGGCCCTGGCGATGGCGGCGCGGAGCGGCGCCGGGGTGTCGGCCAGGCGGCCGAGGTCCTCGACCATGCCCCACGCCCCCTCGACCCGGCCCATCAGTTCTGCCAGGGCCTGGCTTTCGGCGGGCGTCAGCGGACGTCCCTGGGCCAGGGCCCGGTGCAGGACGATCCAGGTGTCGCCGGCGGCCGAGCGGGCGGACCAGGCCAGACGGCTGATGCTGACCATGCGGCCCAGGGATCCGCCGCGGCGATGCACCAGGCCCGACATGTCGCTGGAGGCGTCGACCATGGTGCGGACGAAGCGGTCGTCGGCCGCGATCCAGGCCTGGGCCGTGGGCGCGCGACGCAGCCCTCCCGGGCTCAGACCGCTCTCGGCCAGCTGCTGGGCGGCCATGAACCGCGCCTGCTCGGCGCGCAGGCGGGCGGCGATCCCGGCGCCTCCCGGCACGTCGCCGCCGTCAAGCCGCGACAGGGCCGAGGCCAGGGCCGCCGAGGCCGCGGCGCGGGCGCCGGAAATCTGGCTGCGCTCCTGGGCCGAAGGGGGGCTGGCCGCCTCCAGCGCCGCGGCGACGACGCCGCGCTCGTGGCGGGCGTTCTGCATGGCGCCGAACAGGTCGTGCGACACCCCCACCACCGCGCGCACCCGCTCGGCCGCCTGCCAGCGCTGGAAGGTGTAGGTCGCGTAGGCGCCGCAGACCGCCAGCAGGATCGCGGCCACCAGGGCGAAGGTCGCCTGGATCACCAGGCGGACGGAGACCGTCCGTCGCATCTCGGGTTCCGAAGGGCGGAAGGGCCCCCCAAAACCGATAGGACGCAAACGTGAGAGCGAGCTTAACCGCCGGACGTTTTCGCGCCCGCGCCGGCGCTACAGCTTGAACACCCGCTCGGCGTTGGTCTGGAAGAACATCTTCTTGTTCTCCGCGCTCATCTGCATCTCGTCGAGGGCCGCCACCTCCTCGACCAGGTACTGGTAAGGATAGTCCTGGGCGTAGAGCACCCGCTCGGGGCCCAGCACCTCCTGCATGAAGCGGATCGGCGGCGCCCAGGCGACGCCCGAGTTGGTGCAGTAGATGTTCTCGCGGAAATAGTCCGAGGGCTTCTTCCTCAAGGGCGGCATCACCGAATAGCGGCCCGACTTCACCGAGGCGGCGTGCATGTAGTCGATGCGGTAGAGCGTGAAGGGCAGCGACTCGCCCACGTGCCCGATCACGATCTGCAGCTTGGGAAAGCGGTCGAAGGCGCCCGAGACGATGATGCGCAGGGTGTGCATCCCCACCTCGACCGAGAAGCCGTAGATGGCGCCGTCCAGGCCCCGCTCCAGCAGCGGCTGGATCAGCCCCTTGGAGGGGCCCTGCGGGTGGATGTAGATCGGTACGTCCAGCGCCTCGGCCGCCTCGAAGATCGGCCAGAACTTCTCGTCGTCCAGGTATTCGCCGTGGGTGTGGGAGTTGATGATCACGCCCTTGAGGCCCAGCCTGGTCACCGCCCGCTCGATCTCCTTGGCGGCGGCGGCGGGATCCTGGGGCGCGCAGGCGGCCAGGGCGGCGAAGCGGTCCGGATGGGCCTTCACCTTCTCGGCGATCCAGTCGTTGGCGAAGGTGGAGAAGCCGACGGCGGTGTCCCTGTCCATCACCTGCACGCCCGGGCCGGTCAGCGACAGGACCTGCACGTCGATGCCCGAGGCGTCCATGTGGGCGAGGCGCTGGTCGCCCACGTCGGTCATGCACTGGCGGATGAAGGTGGTCCGGGGGCTGGGGCTCGTCAGATAGAAGCCCCACAGGCTGTTGAAGCCGGGATCGTCCAGCCGGCCCTCGTCGAGGATCCTGGCGTAGATGTCGAACATCTCCGGCGGGCAGAAGGCCTCCTCGGTGGCGATGCGCTTGTAGGGCGCCTTGCCGGGCTTTGCGCCCGCGGCGACGCCGATCGGCTCCAGGGTGGCCATGCCAGGGTTCCTCGATTGATTGTTTGGTGGGGACTAGCCGGTCCGGGGCGCCCGGTTCAAGCTCGCCATCGCTGTCAAATTCGATAGCATGCTACCGAATGACCCGGGCCGGGATCGGCCCCCTGGAATCGCGCGATGATCCTGACCGATGCGGAACAGGCCATGCTGGACGGCGCCGAGGGGCCCGCCAAGCAGAAGGCCATGGACCTTCTGGTCCGCTATGCCGAGGCGCTGGGGGCCGACCGCTTCGTCGACACCTCCAACGTGGCCGGGGTGCCTGGCTCCTCCAGCCTGTTCGTGCACAACTACTTCAAGGCCCGGGGCGACGCGTCCTACGAGGCGATCTTCTCGCTCTTCGACCTGGATGCCGACGAGGTGGTCCCGGTGCCCAGGATGCGCGCCAACTCCTGCCACCTGCAGGGCGGCATGGACCCGGTGCTCTGGCGCGAGCAGGGGATGAGCGAAGAGGCCCTCGACCATCAGATGCAGGACGAGGCGGAGCTCGAGCGCCACGGCGTCAAGGTGCTCAAGACCTGCACGCCCTACCTCGCGGGCAACACGCCCAGATTCGGCGACCACTGCGCCTGGATGGAGTCATCGGCCGTGGTCTATTGCAACTCGGTGATCGGGGCCCGCACCAACACCGAGGGCCGCGAAAGCACGTCGGCGGCGATGCTCACGGGCAAGATCCCCGACTGGGGTTTCCACCAGGACGACTTCCGCCGCGGAACCCATCACATCGAGGTCGAGGTCCCGGTCGACAGCGTCTTCGACTGGGGGATGCTGGGTTACTTCATCGGCGGCGAGGTGCAGGAGAACATCCCGGTGGTCACCGGCCATCTGTCCAGTCCCGGCGTGATCCGCCACAAGCACTTCGGCGCGGCGGCGGCCTCGTCCGGCGGGGTCGAGCTCTACCACATGGTCGGGATCACGCCGGAGGCGCCCAGCCTGGACGCGGCCTTCGGCGGCCGGCGGCCGGTCCAGGCGCTGCGCTACGGCGAGGCCGAGCGGCGCGCCACCTATGAGGCGCTGAACTCCAACGGGACCAGCACGGACGTCGACTATGTCATGCTGGGCTGCCCGCACGCGGCGCTGGAGCAGATCGAGGAGGCCGCCCGCCTGCTGGAAGGCAAGCGGATCAGCGCCAATTCCAACCTCTGGATCTTCACCTCGCGCCTGATCAGGATCCAGGCCGACGCCAAGGGCCTGACCAGGATCCTCCAGGACGCCGGCGCCCTGGTGATGACCGACACCTGTTCGGCCATCGCCCAGTCGATCCCCAAGGGGACCCGCGTGGTGGCCTTGGATTCGGCCAAGCAGGCCCATTACCTGCCGGCGATCATGGGCATCGAGGCCTGGTTCGGCACGACCCAGAACTGCATCGACGCGGCCCTGACCGGCCGCTGGACGGGAGCCCTGTCATGAGCGTCGAAGCTGTCGCCGAAAAGACCATCGTCCTGCGCGGCCGCAAGGTGGTGGGCGGCGTGGCCGAGGGCGAGGCCCTGGTGACCCGGGACACCATCTCCGGATGGGGCGGCATCCATGCCCAGACCGGCACGGTGATCGAAACCCGCCACGAGCTGCGCGGCGTCAGCTTCAAGGACAAGATCCTGGTGTTCCCGGGCGCCAAGGGATCGTCGGGCTGGTCGGTCGCCTTCCACACCGCCCGCCTGGCCGGCGCGGCGCCCAAGGCCATGGTGTTCACCACCATGACCACCAAGATCGCCCTGGGGGCGGTGGTCATGCACTGCCCGTCGGTGACGGACCTCGATCAGGATCCGCTGGCCCTCATCGAGACCGGCGACTGGGTCAAGGTCGACGGCGACCGCGGCATCGTCGAGGTGACCAAGCGATCAGGATAGCTTCCCTCCCCCTCAGGGGGAGGGATCGAGGGAGGGGGTCCAATGATCCTTTCCGCTGCATGCTGAGTCGCCGCTTGCGGCTGAGAACCCTGCTCGGCCTTCACCCCGCCGACAGATCCTCCCCCTTGGCCTGGGCGGCTTTCGTGTCATTCGCCCTCTGGATCAGATAGGCGCGGACGGCGGCGGCCTGGTCGTGGGTCAGCACCCGCGAGAAGGAGACCATGCCCTGGCTCCTCAGCGCCCCGCCCAGCACCACGTCGAAGAAGCCGTCGGAGGCCAGCAGCGGGGTGTAGCGCAGGTCCGGCGTGACGCCCGCCGAGACGGCCGAGCCGCCGTGGCAGATGCCGCAGTAGCGGCCATAGAGCTCGGCGCCCTGATGGACGACCTCGGCCGTGGCGGTCGCCGGCGGCGGGTTCAGCGGCGGCCTGGAGGCGGCCGGCAGGGGCGGCAGCTTGGCCTGTCCGCCCAGGTCGAAGGCCAGCAGCCGGCAGAGCTGGTGCGGATGACCCGACTTCAGTCCCGGCAAGCCGGCCGAGAGGCCGAAGGCGCCGCCGCCGCAGGTCATCACCGCCACGTACTGGACCGCGCCGACCTGGTAGGTCATGGGCGCGGCCATGATCGGCGCCTGGGCGTCGAACGACCAGAGCGGCTTGCCGGTGTCGGCGCGCCAGGCGGCGAACTTGCCGTCGTAGCTGCCCTCGAACACGACGTTGCCGGCGGTGACCACCACCCCGCCGTTGGCCGGGCCCGGATGGTCGGCCCTCCAGACCGCCTTCTGGGCGACGGGGTCCCAGGCCAGCAGATAGCCCTTCAGGGAGGCCAGCTGGGCCTTCTGGGCCGCATAGTCGGGATCCTTGCCGCCGCCGGAAAGGTCCAGGCCCAGGTTCTCGCCGAGCGGCTCGTGCTTGAAGGCCGGGTCCTCCTGATAGGGGAAGCCCGCCTCGTTGGCCGGCAGATAGACGAGGCCGGTCTTGGGGCTGTAGGCCATCGGGTTCCAGCTGTGCCCGCCCAGCGGCCCGGGAACGCCGACCCAGGGCTTGCCGGTGTCGGAATAGCGCGCCTCGGGGGTCTCGATCGGGCGGCCGGTCTTCAGGTCTATGCCCTTGGCCCAGTTCACGGTGACGTAGTTCTTCGCCGACAGCAGCTCGCCCGTCTTGCGGTCCAGCACGTAGAAGAAGCCGTTCTTGGGCGCCTGCATCAGCACCTGCCGGGTGCGGCCGCCGATCTTCAGGTCGGCCAGGATGATCGGCTGCACCGCCGAGTAGTCCCATTCGTCGCCGGGGTTCAGCTGGTAGTGCCAGACATACTTCCCGGTCTCGGGCCTGACCGCGATGATCGAGGTGAGGAACAGGTTGTCGCCCCGGACGCCGCGATAGCGCTGGTTCCAGGGATCGCCGTTGTCGGTGCCGAAGTAGAGCAGGTCGAGCTTGGGATCGTAGACGATGGTGTCCCACACCGTGCCGCCGCCGCCCACCTTCCATGTGCCCGGGGCCCAGGTCTTGGCGGCGATGTCGCGCAGCGGCTGGTCGGAAGGCTGGCGGTCGGGCTTCGACGGGTCGCCGGGCACGGTGTAGAACCGCCAGTCGAGCCTGCCGGTCTCGGCGTCGTAGGCCGAGACGAAGCCCCGCTGATTGTATTCGGCGCCGCCCGTCCCGATGATCACCCGGCCCTTCACCACGCGGGGCGCGCCGGTGGAGGCATAGGAGGTGTCCTGGCCGAAGGTGCGGGTGATCCACACCGGCCGGCCGGTCTTTGCGTCCAGGGCGATCAGCCGGCCGTCGAGGGCCCCGACGTAGAGCTTGCCCTTCCACATGGCCAGGCCGCGGTTGACCACGTCGCAGCAGGCCTTGACCCCCCAGTCGCCCGGCACCTTGGGATCGTAGGACCAGATCTGCCGGCCGGTCGTGGCGTCGTAGGCCTCGACCTTGCTCCAGGCGGTGGTGGTGTAGATCACCCCGCCGATCTCCAGCGGCGTGGCCTCCTGGCCGCGGTTGGTGTCGAGGTCGGCGAACCAGGCCAGGCCGAGCCGGCCGACGTTCCCGTCGTCGATCTGGGTCAGGGGGCTGAAGCGCTGCTCGTCGTAGGTGCGGCCGTAGCTGACCCAGTCGCCCGGGTGCTGGTTGGCCTCGGCGATCCGCCGGCCGTCGACCGACGACGGGCCCGGATGGCAGGCGCCCAGCATCAGGGCGAGGCCGACGACGATCGACGATACGCGCAAGCCCCGCATGGACCGCCCTTCCCCCGATGACGGCGCTGTCATCGCGCCCTGAATCGAAGTCTTAGCAGCGACCCTTGCCGGCGCAACCGGCTGTCCCGGCCAAGCCGGCGCCTTAGCGGCGCGCTCATCGGCCCCCGGGCCAGGCCATGCTCGCTCGGCGTCGGGCCGCCTCATGGCTCCGGCCACCGTATTTTACGGTGAATCTGCGGCGCCGGCGGCTTGGTGGAAGGGGCTGTCGGCGTCGCGGACCGCAGGCTAAGAGGAGCCGGTTTCAGAGGAGGCGGCGATGTCGGGGCATCTCACGGGACTTTTCCATGTGGCGATCAAGACCGCGGACCTGGACAAGACCGTCCGCTTCTACAAGGACATCATCGGCTGCCACGAGGCGCCGCGCCCACCGCTGGGCTTTCCCGGCGCCTGGCTGGCGGTCCCGACTCCGGTGGGCGAGGCGCTGTTCCACATCTATGCCGGCGAGCCGGCGCTCGGCCCCGGCGGAACCCCGACGCCGCACGGGACCGGCGCCATCGACCACGTCTCGCTGACGGCGGTGGGCTTCCAGTCCATGCGCGAGCGCTTCCGCAAGGCGGGCCTGGCCTGGCGCGAGGCGATCGTGCCCGGGGCGAACCTCTGGCAGCTGTTCATCTTCGATCCGTCGGGCGTGCAGCTGGAGATCATCTTCGATTCCCGCGCCGAGGAGGGGCCCGAGCCGGACGATTCCACGCCCGGCGTCCGCTACCGGCCCAACGAGGACTATTTCGACCCCGAGGCCTACGCGCGGCTCTGATCCTTCCCCGCGCGCGCGTCGGTCAGGAAATCCGCAGCCCCTCGCGGCGCACCAGCTGGGTCAGCCGGGCGTTGTCGCCGCCCAGGGCGCCGTCGTGCAGCATCGGGAACAGCTCCTGCTCCTCCTGGCGCGCATGGCGGTAGACCAGGGCCTTCAGCCGCTTGGCCGCCTCGGTCCAGGCCGGATCCTCGGGCGCGGTCTCTTCCAGGTCCCGGAGCATGGCGCGCATGTCGGCGTGGTCGTCGAGCTGGGCCTTGACGGCTGAGGTCATGCCGCAGCTGCGCAGCGCCGGATAGATGATGTTCTCCTCCTCCAGCGTATGACGGCTCAGCGCTTCGGCGGTCTGCTCCAGCAGCGCGGCGCGCCTGGCCGCTTCCTCGATCCCGCTGTCGGCCATATCCTTGAGCAGCTTCTTCAGCGCCCGGTGCTCGGCCTTCATCTGGTGTTCCCAGTCGCCGTTCAGGGCCATCGAGGCCTTGGCCACCGCCTTGCGCGCCCGGCCGAACGAGAGCCCCGCCACCACGCCGAGCGCGGCCGCGCCCGCGGCCCCGATCAGCCGTCCGGTCATGCGGGTGTTCATCGATGCCTCCTGAAAGGTGTGTCAGCTCAACCCATGGCGAGGGCCCAGGTTCCGGCTGGGGGTGCGCCGTGGCGGCGGGGACCCTTGCGCCGGGCGCCCCCTCGCCCCTAAGTCCCGCCCATGGCCAAAGCCAAGATCTGCGGATTGAGCACGCCCGAGGCGGTGGCGGCCGCCCTGGCGGGCGGGGCGGCCTATCTCGGCTTCATGTTCTTCGAGAAGAGCCCGCGCCATCTGGCGCCCGAGTCCGCCGCGCGGCTGGCCGCCCCCGCGCGCGGGCCGGCCAGGATCGTGGCGGTGACCGTCGACCCCGACGACGCCGAGCTCGACCGGATCATGGCGCACCTGCGCCCCGACCTGATCCAGCTGCATGGCCGCGAGACCCCGACCCGCGCCGCCGCGGTCGCGGCCCGCACCGGGGCGGGGGTGATCAAGGCGCTGGGCGTCGCTGACGCCTCCGATCTCGACGCCGCGGCCGCCTACGAGGGCGCCGCCGAGCACCTGATGTTCGACGTCAAGCCCCCCAAGGACGCCGACCGGCCGGGCGGACTGGGGGCCAGCTTCGACTGGAGCCTGGCCCAGGGGCGCCGCTACGCCCGGCCCTGGTTCCTGGCGGGAGGGCTCAACCCCTGGAACGCCGCCGAGGCGCTGGCCATATCGGGCGCGCCGATGCTGGACGTTTCCTCTGGCGTGGAGCGTGGCCCCGGCGTAAAGGACCCCGCTCTGATTTCGGCCTTCCTCGAGGCTGTGCGCCGCGCCTGACGCGGACGGGCGCCCGCTTTGGAAATTCCAGCGTGACCACTGCGCTCAGAAACGACTATTCGGCGATGCCCGACGCGCGCGGGCGCTTTGGCGACTATGGCGGGCTCTATGTCGCCGAGACGCTGATGCCCTTGGTGCTGGAGCTGGACCGCGCCTACGCCGAGGCCAAGGCCGATCCCGCCTTCCAGGCCGAGCTGGCGGCAGGGCTCAAGCACTACACCGGCCGGCCCTCGCCGCTCTATTTCGCCGGCCGCTTCAGCGAAAGATACGGCGCGCGCATCTACTTCAAGCGCGAGGATCTGAATCACACCGGCGCGCACAAGATCAACAACTGCATGGGCCAGATCCAGCTGGCCATGCGCATGGGGCGCACCCGCATCATCGCCGAAACCGGCGCGGGCCAGCACGGGGTGGCCACGGCCACCGTCTGCGCCAAGTACGGCCTGCCCTGCGTGGTCTACATGGGCGCGGTCGACGTCGAGCGTCAGGCCCCCAACGTCCAGCGCATGCGCCTGCTGGGCGCCGAGGTGCGGCCCGTCACCTCCGGGGCGGCGACGCTGAAGGACGCCATGAACGAGGCCCTGCGCGACTGGGTCACCAATGTCGAAGACACCTACTACTTGATCGGCACGGCGGCGGGTCCGCACCCCTATCCGGCCATGGTCCGCGACTTCCAGGCGGTGATCGGCGATGAGGCCCGCGTCCAGATCCAGGAGGCCGAAGGCAGATTGCCCGACGCCGTCGTGGCCTGCGTCGGGGGCGGCTCCAACGCCATCGGCCTGTTCCACCCGTTCCTGAACGACGAGGGGGTGAAGATCTTCGGCGTCGAGGCGGCCGGCCACGGCATGGCGACCTCCGAGCACGCCGCGGCGATCAACGGCGGCCGGCCGGGCGTGCTGCACGGCAATCGCACCTATCTGCTGCAGGACGGCGACGGCCAGATCCTGGAGGCCCATTCCATCTCGGCGGGCCTCGACTATCCCGGCATCGGGCCCGAGCACGCCTGGCTGCACGACGTCGGCCGCGCCACCTACCTCACCTGCACCGACGAGGAGGCGCTGGAGGCGTTCCAGCTCTGCACCCGGCTGGAAGGCATCGTCCCGGCGCTGGAATCCTCGCACGCCATCGCGCGGCTGGGCGAGGTGGCCCAGCAGGTCGGCGAGGACGGCGTGATCGTGCTCTGCCTGTCGGGCCGCGGCGACAAGGACCTGGCCACGGTGATCAGCCACATCGGGGCGGCGTCCACGTGAGCCGCGAGCGCCTGGAGAAGCGGTTCGCCGCCCTGAAGGCCGAGGGCCGGGCCGCCTTCGTCGCCTACATCATGGCCGGAGACCCGGACGCCGACACCGCGCTTCGGCTCCTGCAGGGCCTGCCCGCCGCCGGCGCGGACGTCATCGAGCTGGGCTTCCCGTTCTCCGATCCCATGGCGGACGGGCCGTCGATCCAGAGGTCCGCCCAGCGGGCGCTGAAGGCCGGCATGACCTTGAACCGGACGCTGGAGCTGGCGCGGCGGTTCCGCGAGACCGACCAGACCACGCCGCTGGTCATGATGGGTTACCTCAATCCGCTGGAGACCCATGGGCTGAAGCGCTTCGCGGCCGACGCCGCGGCGGCCGGAGTCGACGGGATCATCGTGGTCGACTGCCCGCCCGAGGAGTCCCACGACCTCGACGACGCCCTGGCCGGCAGCAACATCTCGCGGATCTGGCTGGCCACCCCGACCACCGACGATCAGCGGCTGAAGCTGCTGCTCAGGGGCGCCTCGGGCTTCGTCTACTACGTCTCGGTGACCGGCGTGACCGGGGTCAAGCGGGCCGACGCCGGCGTGGTGGCCCCTCACGTGGCCCGGATCCAGGCGGCCTCGCCCCTGCCCGTCGCGGTCGGTTTCGGCATCAAGACCCCCGAGCAGGCCGCCGCCGTGGCCCGGGTCGCCGACGGCGTGGTGGTCGGCTCGGCCCTGGTCGAGGAGGTCGCCCGGGCGCTGGAGCGCAACGAATCGCCGGTCGCGAATGTTCTGGAAACGGCCCGCCGCCTGGCCCAGGCTGTGCGCATGGCCCGGGTCAACGCAGCGGTCTAACCATGGCGAAGCCCCCCAAGGACAGGACGCCCAAGACGCCGCCGCCCAAGCGCGGGGCCCAGCCGCCCGCCGAGGCGGCGAAGCCCGAAGCGCCGACGCCGCCCCAGGCCAGGGGCCCCGATCCCATCGCGCCCACGCCCAAGGCCGCCGAGACGCCGCGCCAGGGCTGGCTGGCCCGCATCGCTCCCGGCGTGCGCCGGCTGGTGTCCAAGCGCGAAACCGCCACGCCCGACAATCTCTGGGTCAAGTGCCCGGCCACCGGCGAGATGGTCTACCGGCCCGAGCTGGAGGCCGCGCTCTGGGTCACCCCGTCGGGCCACCACATGCGGATCGGGCCCAAGCTCAGGTTCGCCTACACCTTCGACGGCGGCCGCTACGAGACCATCCCCTCGCCGCGCGCGGCCGAGGACCCGCTCAGGTTCTCCGACGACCGGCCCTATCGCGACCGGCTGGCCCAGGCCCGCAAGGCCACCGGCGAGGACGACGCCATGGCCATCGGCTACGGCCAGGTCGGCGGCCTGGGCGCGGTGGCGCTGGTGCAGGATTTCGCCTTCATGGCCGGCTCGCTCAGCCTGGGCGTCGGCGAGGCCTTCGTCACCGCCGCCCTGGAAGCGGTGCGGCGCGGCTGCCCGCTGGTGGCCTTCATCGCCGGCGGCGGCGTGCGCATGCAGGAAGGCGCGCTGGGCCTGATGCAGATGGCCCGCACCACCATCGCCCTGCAGGAGCTGAAGGCGGCGCGCCTGCCCTATATCGCCGTGCTCACCGATCCCACCACCGGCGGCATCACCGCCTCCTACGCCATGCTGGGCGACGTCTGCCTGGCCGAGCCCAAGTCGATGGTCAGCTTCGCCGGCCCGCGCGTGATCGAACAGACCATCCGCGAGACCCTGCCCGAGGGCTTCCAGCGCGACGAGTTCCTGGAGGAGAAGGGGATGGTCGACCGGGTCACCCCCCGCAAGGAGCTGCCGGGCGTCATCGCCTCGATCCTCCAGGCCCTGATGAGCGGCCGCCAGCGCCGGCTCGCGGCGGAGTAGCCGTGAGCGACCACCTGCGCGCGTCCGACGCCGCGCTGGAGCGGCTGAAGCTGCTGCATCCCAAGAAGATCGACCTGTCGCTGGACCGCATGGCCCGGCTGCTGGAGGCGCTCGGCCGGCCCCAGGACAAGCTGCCGCCGGTGATCCACGTGGCCGGCACCAACGGCAAGGGCTCGACCGTCGCGGTGCTGCGCGCCATCGCCGAGGCGGCCGGGATGCGGGCGCACGTCTACACCTCGCCCCACCTGGTGCGCTTCGTGGAGCGCATCCGCCTGGCGGGCGGGCTGATCACCGAGCCGCACCTGGCCGAGGTGCTGGATCGGGTCGAGCAGGCCAACGACGGCCAGCCGATCACCTTCTTCGAGATCACCGCCGTGGCCGCCTTCCTCGCCTTCGCCGAGACCCCGGCCGACGTCTGCATCCTGGAGGTGGGCCTCGGCGGAGAGTTCGACGCCACCAATGTGATCCGGACCTGCCAGGTCGCGGCCATCGCGCCGGTCGACTTCGACCACGCGGAATTCCTGGGGACCGACATCCGGACCATCGCCGCCGCCAAGGCCGGCATCATCAAGCCCGGCCGGCCGGTGGTCTCGGCCCGCCAGCGCCCCGAAGCCGAGGCGGTGATCGAGTCGAGGGCCGAGGCGCTGGGCGCGCCGCTGCAGCTCATGGGCCGCGACTTCGACGCCTACGCCCAGGCCGGGCGGATGGCGTTCCAGGGCCCCGACCGCCTGCTCGATCTGCCGCTCCCGAGCCTGGCCGGCCCGCACCAGGTCGAGAACGCCGGCCTCGCGGCGGCCGCCGCCCTGGCCTTTGGCGACGCCATGGCCGACGAGGCCGCGATCGCCCGGGGAGTCTCGAGCGCCGTCTGGCCCGCCCGGCTGCAGCACCTGACCAAGGGGCCCTATGGCGAGAGGGCCGCCGCCCGCGGCGCGGACCTCTGGCTCGACGGCACCCACAATCCCCACGGCGCGCGGGCGCTTTGCCGGGCGCTGCAGGCCATGGCCGTCCGCGACGGCCGGCCCGTGGCCCTGGTCGTGGGCATCCTCGGCAACAAGGACGCGGCGGGGATGTTCGAGGCTCTCAGGCCGCTGGAGCCGACGGTCTTCACCGTGCCCTCGCCCTCCGAGGCCGGCGCCGCGCCGGAAGACCTCGCCGCCGCCGCCCGCGCGGTCGGCCTGAAGGCCGAGCCCTACGACACCGTCATGGCCGGATTCGAAGCCGCCCTGGCCCGGCCGGATCCGCCCCCGCACGTCGTGATCTGCGGCAGCCTGTACCTGGCGGGCGAGGTGCTGGCGGCCTCGCCGGAGACCTGGCCGCGCTAGCGGCTAGGCTAGCTTGATCCCCCGCGTCTTGCGCCAGGCGGTGAAGGCGTAGACCGCCACGCCCGACCAGATGAAGGCGAAGGCCACCAGGCTCAGGGGCGGCAGGGGCTCGCCGAAGGCCACGCCGATCACGAACTGGGTGGTGGGGGCGATGAACTGGATGAATCCCAGGCTCGACAGGGGCATGCGCCGGGCCGCCCAGGCGAAGGTGATCAGGGGCGCCACCGTGGCCGGTCCGGCCAGGGCGAGCAGGGATCCGGAGAGCGGATGGCCCATGTGGCCATGCCCGCTGGACTGCAGCCAGAGGCCATAGGCCAGGGCCGGTCCCGCCAGCACCGCGCACTCGAAGAAAAGGCCAGTCACCGCGTCCACGGCGATGTGCTTCTTGAGGATGCCGTAGAGGCAGAAGGTGGTGGCCATGCCGAGCGCGGCCAGGGGCAGGCTGCCGTGCGCCAAGGTCTGCACCGCGACCCCGGCCGCGGCCAGGGCGATGGCGATCCAGCCGGCCGTCCCGATGCGCTCGCGAAACAGCAGCATGCCCGCCGCCACGCTCATCAGGGGGTTCAGGTAGTAGCCGAGGCTGGCGTCCAGGGTATGGCCGGCGTCGACGGCCCAGACGAACAGGCTCCAGTTGCAGACGATCAGCACCGCCGCGCAGGCGAGCAGGGCCAGCCGCCCCGGCGTGCGCAGCACCTCGGCGACACGGCCCCAGCCGCGCCCCATGGCCACCACCACGGCGGCGGCCGCGAAGGCCCAGACCGTGCGCCAGGCCACGATCTCCCACGCGCCCGCGCCGGCCCAGGCCGAGGCCTTGAACAGCAACGGGAGGAATCCCCAGAAGGCGTAGCAGCCGATGCCCGCCAGGACCGCCTTCTTCTCCTCGGCGGCCGCATCGGCGGTCGCCGAGGCGGAAGTCATGCGTGGGCCTTCTCGAGCAGGCCGCGCTGGTGGAGCAGCTCTGCGATCTGGATCGCATTGAGCGCCGCGCCCTTGCGCAGGTTGTCGCCCACCACCCAGAGGTTCAGGCCGTTGGCGACGGTCGGATCCTTGCGGATGCGCGAGACGTAGACCTCGAATTCGCCCTGCACTTCCTTGGGCGTGACGTAGCCGGTCTCGTCGCGCTTATCGACGACCATGATCCCCGGCGCCGCGCGCAGGGCTTCGCGGGCCTCGTCCTCGTCGACCGGGCGCTCGAACTCTAGGTTCACGCACTCGGAGTGGCCGACCATCACCGGCACCCGCACGCAGGTGACGGTGAGCTGGATCGAGGGGTCCAGCATCTTGTGGGTCTCGTTCCACATCTTGGCTTCCTCGTCGGTGTAGCCGTCGTCGCGGAACGAACCGATGAAGGGGATCACGTTGAAGGCGATCTGCTTGGGGAACTTCTTCGGCTCGGTGGGGCCCAGGACGAAGATGCCCTTGGTCTGGTCCCAGAGCTCGTCCATGCCTTCCTTGCCGGCCCCGGACACCGATTGGTAGGTCGAAACCACCGCCCGCTTGATCCTGCCCAGGTCGTGCAGCGGCTTCAGCGCCACCACCAGCTGGATGGTCGAGCAGTTGGGGTTGGCGATGATGTTCTTCTTGCGGAAGCCGGCCACGGCGTCCGGATTCACCTCGGGCACCACCAGCGGCACGTCCGGGTCCATCCGCCAGGCGGAGGAGTTGTCGATCACCACCGGACCGGCCTTGCCGATCCTGGGCGACCATTCCTTGGACACCTCGCCGCCCGCCGACATCAGCACGATGTCGACCTTGGAGAAGTCGAACTGCGCCAGGTCCTGGCACTTGATGATCCTGTCGCCGAAGGAGACCTCGACGCCGATGGATTTGCGCGACGCCACGGCGAAGATCTCGTCCACGGGGAATTTCACTTCCTCGAGGATCGCCAGCATCTCGCGGCCCACGTTGCCCGTGGCGCCGACAACGGCCACCCGGTAACCCATCGAACTCTCCTTCGGATTTGGAGGGCGGGCCTTACCTCCTGCGCCGACCTCGCGCAAGCGGGGCCCGGTCACACCCTCAGGCCCGCGCCTCGACGAAGCGGGCGTAGGGGGTCTTGCGCCCGCCTTCGACATGATAGCCGGACGAGATCGAGCACTCGGTCTGCTGGGGCCCGAGGTCGACCTCGCCCTCGGGGAAGATCACCAGCATCCGTTCCTTGATGCGGACCAGCACCTCCAGGGGCAGCGGCCGGTCGCGGTCGGACCAGGTCCTGAGCTGGGAATGGTAGGGTTCGCGGCGCCAGGCGTTGGGATGGGAGGGATCGACGTCGACGATGATGCGGCCCTCGACGTTCGACCAGATCACCAGCTTGGAGCGGTCCGGGCGCCATTCCTCGCCGAGCACCTCGGAGATGGTCCAGTAGCACTGGAAGCGCCGGCACTCGTGCGGGCTGGCCGAGTGGACCTGGCAGCCCACGCCCTTGGCGAAATGGCGGCACCAGACGCCCGCCGGCTTTTCCAGCACATTGATGCGCAGGATCTTGCAGCACAGGCTGCAGTCGCCACACGGCTTGGCCGGCGGCAGGGCGAAATCTCCGCCATCACTTTCTGTGAAGCCGGTGCTCATCCACGGGGAAATAGGCCACGCCGGCTTTCGATCCCGTAAATCGCGTCTTGCGGCGGCCGCGCCGCCTCCGTCCGCCCGTCGCTATTGGGCGGCCAGGGCCTTGAGGACCGCGTCGCCCATCTGCTGGGTGGTGTCCGAGCCGCCGAGGTCGCGGGTGCGCGCGCCGGCGTCCAGAGCGGCGCGGACGGCGGCGCTCAGGCGTTCCTCGAGGTCCGGCCGGTCCAGCGACCATCTGAGCGCCATGCCGAAGGACAGGATCGCCGCCAGCGGATTGGCCAGGCCCTGGCCGGCGATGTCGGGCGCCGAGCCGTGCACCGGCTCGTAGAGGCCGGGCTTGCCGGCATAGGAGAGGGCCGCCGACGGCAGCATGCCCAAAGATCCGGTCAGCATGGCCGCCTCGTCCGACAGGATGTCGCCGAACAGGTTGTCGGTCAGGATCACGTCGAACTGCTTGGGCGCCTTCACCAGCTGCATGGCGGCGTTGTCGGCCAGCATGTGCTCGAGCTCGACGTCGGCGTAGTCGCGGGCATGCAACCGGGTGACGACGTCGCGCCAGAGGACGCCGGTCTCCATGACGTTGGACTTCTCGGCCGAGGTGACCTTGTTGCGTCGGCCGCGGGCCAGGTCGAAGGCCACCCGGGCGACCCGCTCGATCTCGGCTTCGGTATAGACCTGGGTGTCGACCCCTCGGCGAGAGCCGTCGGCCAGGGTCTCGATGCCGCGCGGCTCGCCGAAATAGACGCCGCTGGTCAGCTCGCGCACGATCAGGATGTCCAGGCCGGCCACGAACTCGCGTTTCAGCGAGGAGGCGTCGGCCAGGGCCTCGAAGCAGAGGGCCGGGCGCAGGTTGGCGAAGGCGTCCATGGCCTTCCTCAGCCGCAAGAGGCCCGCCTCGGGCCGGTCGCCGCGCGCTACGCCCGCCCACTTGGGCCCGCCCACCGCGCCCATCAGCACCGCGTCCGAGGCCAGGGCGGCCGCTTCGGCCTCCTGAGTCAGCGGCGTCCCGTTGGCGTCATAGCTGGCGCCGCCGAAAGCGCGCTCGGCAAGCTCCAGATGGAAATTGCCATGCGCCGTCATCCAACCGGAGACGCGGCGCACTTGTTCGATCACCTCGGGGCCGATGCCGTCCCCGGGCAGGAGCAGAAGCGAAGGCACGGCTCAGGTCTCCTGGCTCGAGGAGACTTCGTGGCGGCTCATGCGCCGGTCGCTCATCCCCAGCGCCTCGCGGTCGCCGCGCCAGGCCAGGAAGTGGGGGGCGTTGTGGTGGGCGTGCAGAGCCTCGGCGTCGCGCCAGATCTCGAACACGTGGATCAGGCCAGGGGTCTCGAGGTCCTCGGCGTAGCTATAGGCGATGCATCCGTCCTCGGCCCGCGACAGCCGCATCATCTCCTTCATCCGCGGCCGCGAGGCCTCGAGCCTGGCCGGATCGAAGCGGACCGTGCCCGCGAGGATCACGCTCATGATGCTTTCTCCAGCCAGGGGGTCTGATGGCCCTTGGCCGTCTCGAAGCGGTCGATGTCGGAGACGTGCTGCAGGGTCTCGCCGATGGAATCCAGCCCGCCCAGGAGCTTCTCCTTGCGGCCGGGGTGGATGTCGAAATGCATCACCTTGCCGGACGGCGAGGTCACCGTCTGGGCCTCGAGGTCCACGGCGAACAGGTGGTTGCCGCCGCGCGCCTCCTCCATCAAGGCGTGCACCTGTTCCGCCGGCAGGCGGATGGGCAAGAGCCCGTTCTCGAAGCAGTTGTTGTAGAAGATGTCGCCGAACGAGGGGGCGATCACGCAGCGGATCCCGTAGTCGAGCAGGGCCCAGGGGGCGTGCTCGCGGCTGGAGCCGCAGCCGAAGTTCTCGCCGCAGACCAGCATCCGGGTCCCCTGGTAGGCCGGCTGGTTCAGCACGAAATCGGGCTTGGGCTTGCCGTCGAAATCGAAGCGGAAATCGTAGAACAGCCCCTGGGCCAGGCCCTTGCGGGTCACCGTTTTCAGGAACTGCTTGGGGATCAGCTGGTCGGTGTCGAGGTTGGCGATCGGCAGGGGCGCGGCGCGGCCTTCCAGCTTGTCGAAGGGCCGCATCAGACGAATTCCCTGACGTCGGCGATATGGCCCTTGATCGCCGCGGCGGCGGCCATGGCGGGGCTCATCAGGTGGGTGCGCCCGCCGCGGCCCTGGCGGCCCTCGAAGTTGCGGTTCGAGGTCGAGGCGCAGCGTTCGCCCGGCGCCAGGCGGTCGGGGTTCATGCCCAGGCACATCGAGCAGCCGGGCTCGCGCCAGTCGAAGCCGGCCTCGATGAAGATGCGGTCCAGGCCCTCCTGCTCGGCCTGCTCGCGCACCAGGCCCGAACCAGGGGTCACCATGGCGCTGACGTGGGCCGCGACGGTGCGGCCCTTCAGGATGGCGGCGGCCTCGCGCAGGTCCTCGATGCGGCTGTTGGTGCACGAACCGATGAACACCCGGTCGACCTTGGCCTCGGTGATCGGCTGGCCGGCCTTGAGGCCCATGTACTCCAGCGCCCGGTGGGCGGCGGCGCGCTTGTCCTCGCTGGCGAAACTGTCCGGATCGGGGACCCGGCCTGAGATGGGCAGGGCGTCCTCGGGGCTGGTGCCCCAGGTGACCTGCGGCTCCAGCTGGGAGACGTCGATCTCCACCTCGCGGTCGAAAGCGGCGTCGGGATCGGAGAAGAAGCTCTTCCAATAGCCCAGGGCCATCTCCCAGGCCCCGCCCTTGGGCGCGGCCGGCCGGCCCTGCATGTAGTCGTAGGTGGTCTGGTCGGGCGCGATCAGCCCGGCCTTGGCGCCGGCCTCGATGGTCAGGTTGCAGAGGGTCATGCGGCCCTCCATCGAGAGGGCCTCGACCGCCTCGCCGGCGTATTCGATCACGTGGCCGGTGCCGCCGGCGGTGCCGATCAGGCCGATCAGGGCCAGGGCGTAGTCCTTGGCGCCGACGCCGGGGGCGGGCCGGCCCGTGTAGCGGACCCGCATGTTCTTCGCCTTGCGCTGGCGCAGGGTCTGGGTGGCCAGCACGTGCTCGACCTCGGAGGTGCCGATGCCGTGGGCCAGGGCCCCGAAGGCGCCGTGGGTCGAGGTGTGGCTGTCGCCGCAGACGATGGTCATGCCGGGCTGGGTGCGGCCCTGCTCGGGCCCGACCACATGGACGATGCCGTTGCGCGGATCACCCATGGAAAAGAACTCGAT
>JANWHQ010000056.1 GCA_025450315.1 Caulobacteraceae bacterium | reverse complement strand
GATCACCTTGCCGATGTCGGTGTTGGAATAGCCGCCCCCGACCAGGCCGAAGTCCGAGCCCCAGCCGCCGCCGCCCAGCCCGACGTCGGTCTTCTTGGCCGTGCCCTCGGCCACATATTCCTGCTCGGTGGTGCGGGCGTTGATCAGGGTGATCAGGGTGTGGGCGGTCGAGGAGCGCAGGTTCAGGTTGCCCACGATGCCGCCGAACGGCCCGCCGAAGGCGCGGCCGATGCCGCCGAGGTTGGCCCCGCCGGCGTTGGCGTTGGACTCCACGATGTCGGGGATGATGATGTAGTCGGCGGCCACTACCTGGCCGCGGCCGAAGTTCTGGCCGCGCTGCAACTCGCCGGAGTCGCCGAGCGAGCGCTCGGCCTGGCGCATCTCCATGGCCTCGCCGCGGGCCACCACCCTCAGGCAATTGGAGCGGCCGGCCATCAGCTTCAGCAGCGCCTCGGGATTGGAGAGGCCAAGCGGCGACCACCAGTCGCGCTCGGGTTCCTGGATCGCCACCGTGCCGATCGGCTGCATGCAATGGGGCAGCTCGGGCGTACCCTGAGGCGCGGCGGCGGCCGAGCCGGCCGCCAAGAGCACCGCGGCCGCGCCGCCGATGATAGAAAGAGCCCGCCCGACCATGTCCCGTCCTCCCGATCCGAAGGCCTGAGATTACATTGTTCTTTTCGGTCTTGAAATGTTTGCGCGGACGCCGGCGCGCGCCCCTGTCACGGCGCCGCAATCAGCTATACTCCGCCGCGGTGGGGACGACTTCGGGACCGAAATGCTTCGGCTGAGCGAGTTCAGACCTGCCGTGCTGCAAGTCGCGCCGCCGGTCTCGGCGGCCCTGACCCTGGCCTGCGGGGCCATGCTGCTGATCTCCGGCGCCACGCCATCCGATCCGGCGCGCTTCGCCTGGCTGATGACCTGGGCGCCGCTGCTGCTGATCGAGCTCAGCCACTTCCTCTCCAGCCTGCTGGGGCTGGCCCTGGTGCTGACCGCCTTCGGTCTGAACCGCCGGCTGGACGCGGCCTGGGCCGCCACCCTGATCGTCAGCCTCGCCGCCGCGGTGCTGGCCTTCTTCAAGGGCGTGGACTGGGAGGAGACGGTCATCCTCCTCGGCCTCTGCGCGGTCCTGCTGCCCCTGCGCGAGGCGTTCCCGCGCACCGCGCGCCTCACCCGCATGGAGATCGCTCCGGGCTGGCTGATCTCGGCCTTCCTGGTGGTGGTGGGGGCCGGGGTCCTGGGCTGGTGGCTGTTCCACAACCTCGACTATGGCGACCAGCAGTTCTTCAAGGTCATGCGCGACGATCCCAGCCGGGCGATCCGCGCCACGGTGGGGGCGGGGGTGCTGCTCCTGGTGCTGGGCCTGTGGCGGCTGTTCGCCACGCCGGCCACGCCCAAGATCGCCGGCGACCACGACCCCGACTTCGAGCTGGTGCGACAGATCCTCAGGGACGCCGAGGGCTCCTCGCCCGACGCCGGCCTGGCGCTCTTGGGCGACAAGCGGTTCCTGTTCTCCGAGTCCGGGCGGAGCTTCCTGATGTTCGGGGTGCGCGGGCGCTCGTGGATCGCCATGGGCGCGCCTGTGGGCCTGAAGGCGGAGCAGCACGAGCTGCTCTGGCGCTTCCGCGAACTGGCCGACGCCCACGCCGCGCGGCCGGGCTTCTACGGCCTGGGGCCCGAGCACCTGCCCGAGATGGTGGAGATGGGCTTCGCCATCCAGAAGGCGGGCGAGGCGGCGGTGGTGCCGCTGGAGACCTTCTCGCTGCAGGGCCGCAAGCGCGAGGTGCTGCGGCGCAACTGGCGCAAGGCCGCCGAGGGCGGGGCCGCCTTCGAGGTGATCGGTCCGGTCGAGGCCCTGGCCCACATGGACGAGCTCAAGCGCATCTCCGACCAGTGGCTGGCCCGCCACGCGGGCGGCGAGAAGGGCTTCTCCATGGGCGGCTTCGTGGAGCGCTATGTGGCCGAGTTTCCCTGCGCCCTGGTGAGGAAGGAGGGCCGCATCGTCGCCTTCGCCACCCTGTGGACCACGCCGGACAAGTCCGAGTTCTCCATGGACCTGATGCGCTACTCCGACGAGGCGCCCAAGAACGTCATGGACTACCTGTTCGTGGAGCTGTTCCAGTGGGGCCTTGAGGCCGGCTATCGGGCCTTCGACTTCGGCATGGCGCCTCTGGCGGGGATGCTCGACCGACCGCTGGCGCCGATGCTGTCGCGCATGGGCCGGCTGCTCTTCGAGCGCGGCGAGGACATCTACAATTTCCAGGGCGTGCGCCGCTACAAGGACAAGTTCGATCCGACCTGGGCGCCGCGCTACATCGCCGGGCCGTCGAAATGGGCGATCCCGATCCTGATCGCCGACGTGGGCCTTCTGTCCTCGGGCGGGGTCTCGGGCCTGACCCGCCGCAAGGGCACGCCGGCCGCGGCCGATGCGCCTCTGCCCCAGGCCGCCTAACGGCCTGTGTGCACCCCGGCCAGATTGACCAGGTGGATGAGCATCAACATCGCCACCGCGGCGAACAGCAGCATCAGGAACCGGTAGGGCGCCAGCCTCGGCCGGCGCATGGGCTCGGGCTTCCTGGCGCCCAGCCAGCCGAACAGGGCCGCGATCAGGGCTGCGGCAAAAAGGACCGCGACGGTGATCCAGACCTCCAGCCGAGCCTCCTCAGGCCGCCGCGCCGGGCGGTGTTAACACCTCGTTAACCCGCTGCGTGCGGCAGTGAAAACCCAGCGGACGACGCTCTGCGAACTGTCCACAAGAGATGGCTGGGCCTCCAACATCTAGTGTTAACGTCGCGTTTACACACTAGGGATGGGCCGCTAGCGTTTTTCCGCGATCGGAGATCGATTCGGATGAGTGCGGCGGCTGCGCCTTGGAGCGTCAAGGGCATCGATCCCAAGGCCAGGGAGATCGCCAAGGATCTCGCGCGCCGCGAGGGGCTGACCCTCGGCGACTGGCTCAATCGCATGATCGAGGATTCGGCGCCCGTCGGCGAGGCTGGCGAGGAGGACGGACCGCCGGCCTTCGCCGCCGAGGAGCTCGACCGGCTGCGCCAGACGCTCGACCGGCTGGACTCCAAGGTCGAGTCCGCCGAGCGCCGCTCGACCCTGGCCATCAGCGGCATCGACCAGACCGTGCTGGGCCTGCTGTCGCGCCTGGAAACCACCGAGCGCGAGCATGTGCAGGTGGCCGCCCGCTTCGAGGGCGTGCTGCAGGAGATCAAGGACCACCAGATCGGCGCCGACGAGCGCCTGGCGCGGGCCGAGGAGGCCGCCGCCCAGCCCCGCTCGATCGAGGCGCTGCGCGCGCTGGAGACCGCCCTCGGCAAGGTCGCCGCCCACCTCTACGACTCCGAGACCCGCACCCGCGAGACCCTCGGCCAGATGCGCGCCGAGCTGACCGGGCTCACCGACCAGGTGGACCGGCTGGCCCAGGCGGACGCCCCGCCGCCCCAGGCGATGATCGACGGCGTCGTCGCGCGCATCGTCCAGCGCCTGGAGGAAGCCGAAGCCCGCACCTCCAGCGTCGTCCACGGGCTGGAGACCACGGTGGGGCAGATGGAGCAGCGCCTGCAGGCCGCCGAGGCGAGGAGCGAGCTGCCCGAGCTGAGGCTGGAGCAGCTGGCCAGCGAGCTGTCGCGCAACTTCGAAACGGCCCGCGAGGAGCTGTCGGAGAAGATCGAGCAGTCCGCGGGCTTCAAGCTGGAATCGATGGAGCGCTCGCTGCGCGAGGTCTCCGGCCAGGTCGCCGCCGCCGAGCAGCGCTCCACCCGCGCCATCGACCGGATGGGCCACGAGGTGCTGCGCGTGGCAGAGACGCTCGGGCGGCGGATGGAAGGCGTCGAGAGCCGCAGCGCCCAGGCGATGGAGCAGGTCGGCGGCGACGTCGCCCGCATCGCCGAAGCCATGGAAGGCCGCCTGCGCCGCACCGACCTGGCCCAGGCCGACTCGCTGGAGCGGCTGGGAACCGAGATCGCCCGCATCACCGAACGGCTGGCCGAGCGGGTCGCCGCCGCCGAGCGGCGGTCGGCCGAAGCCATCGACAACGTCGGCGAGCAGGTGTCGCGGGTTACCGAGAAGCTGAACCAGCGCTCCGAGCGCTCGTCGGCCGACCTCGCCGAGCGCATCCGCCAGAGCGAGGAGCGCACCGCCCGGCTGTTGGAAGAGGCCCGCGAGAAGATCGACCAGCGGCTGGCCTCCACCGAGAAGCGGCTGTCCGAACAGGCCCTGGCCCCGCCGCCGGCGCCCGCCCCGGCCGCCCCGGAGTTCGGGGCCATGTTCGCCGCGCCGGACCTGCCGCCGGGGCCGTTCAGCGAAGAGGCCGAGCCCTCGATGTTCGCCCGCCGCGGCGGCGGCCCGGCCGGCTTCGTGCCGCCGGTGGAGTCGCTGCCGCCCGAGCCGCAGCATTCGCCTTTCGAGGCCGACGACTTCGACGCCTCCACCATGTTCCATTCCTTCGAGGCCGAAGCGGCCGAGCCGGAGGCCGCCGCCGAGCCCGAGCCGGATCAGGTGTTCGGGGCGGCGGCCCATGACGAGCCGTTCGTTGCAGACACTTCGCCCAACCCCGACACCTTCGAGACCCCCGCCAAGCTTTCCACCCGCGAGCTGATCGAGCAGGCCCGGGCGGCGGCCCGCGCAGCCTCCCAGACCGACGCCAAGGGCCCTCGGCGGGGCCTGTTTTCCGGCTTCGCCGACAGGTCGCCCAAGAAGAAGGGCAAGCTGCGCGTGGGCGTGATGGTCTCGGCCGCCGCCGCGGCCCTGGGCGTCACCACCGCGGGCCTGACGCTCTACAGCGCCCAGTCGGTGACCCATCCCCGCGAGCGCGGGGGGGCGGACGACGTTGCGCCCATCGCGCCGGTGGCGTCGGCCGCGGCGCCCCAGCTTTCCACGCCCCAGGCGGCGGTGGCCCTGGCGCCCCACCTGACCCAGCCGGCCCCCGGCGCCAGCGGCGCGGCCGACCTGGCCGGTCTGTACGCCGACGCGGTGCGCCGGATCGAGGCCCACGACGCCACCGCCGTGGCCGACCTGCGCAGGGGCGCCAACCTGGGCTACGGCCCGGCCCAGTTCTACCTGGCCAAGCTCTACGAGACCGGAGAATCGGGGCTGCCCAAGGACGTGGCCGCTGCCCGGCTGTGGACCCAGCGCGCCGCCGACAACGGCGAGCGCAAGGCCATGCACAACCTCGGGCTCTACTACTTCGAGGGCACGGGCGGGCCGAAGAACCTGGCGCTGGCGGCGCAGTGGTTCCGCAAGGCCGCCGACATGGGGCTGGTGGACAGCCAGTACAATCTGGCCCGGCTCTACGAGGGCGGCTTCGGCGTCGCCCAGAGCGCCAGCGAGGCCTACAAGTGGTACCTGATCGCCGCCCGCTCGGGCGACGCGGAATCCCTCGCCGCCGCGGCGCGGCTGAAGGCCCAGCTTCCGGCCGCCGCGGCCCGCGCCGACGAGGCCGCCGCCGCCGCGTTCCGCCCCACCGCCCCCGCCGCCACGGTCCAGACCGCGTCGCGGTAGCGAGGGGTTCGAGACGCGGCCGGCGCTCGCGTCCCGGTCCGGCAGGCGGACGTCCCGAAGTTCCGGGAAGCGTGGATTTCTGTCGTCGGCCTCCTCGATTTCGGACCCCCACCTAGCCAGGTCGAAGGTAGCGTGAAGGTCATGGCCAGTCTTAGGTGAGCCCTGTTGTAGGGGCGCCCTGTTCCACAACGGCCTCTGAAGAGTCGAAACGGGCCGCACCGAGCCGGAAGGTGAGCACTATGGGGAAAATTACAAAGGTCGATCCGACGCGGTTTTCAGTCGCGATTTCGCGCGACTTGCGCATGTCTCTGATCGAGCACCAGCCTGGACCGCCGGCTCTATGCGACGGGCTTTTGGTTGCATTCGCGGATATGACACGCACGCCACCTCATGGCGGCGAGCTGCATCCGGACGGCGATGAGCTGATCTACGTCGTCTCCGGAAAAGTCAGAGTCACGGGGGAGTCCACGCCGGGCGAATACTGTGACCTGGGGCCTGGGGACGTTTGTATCGTTGCGAAGGGCGAGTGGCATCTGGTTCAGATTCTTGAGCCGACCCGGCTAATCGGCATTACTCCGGGTCCCCAGGGCGATCATCGACCGATCGGCCCGAGCCAGCTCGCTTAGCAACGACCCGAGGGCCAGTGCAAAAAGGGTCTGCGGTGGGTCGAACTCGGTCATCGCCACGATGCCCCGCAGCGGGCCTGCGCCGGCCTGCGAGGCCACATCCTAGTCCGGCCGGGTGCTCCGCCACCCCACCGCGTGGGCGCGGCGTGGGCCCAGCGCGATGGCCAGGGGCGGGCGCGAGAACAGGCCCTCGAAGGCCGCGTCGCGGATGTTGAGGCCGCCGGCATAGGCGCCGAAGGCCGGCAGCACCACCCGCTCGCCGTCGGTCACGAAGCAGCGCCGCCGCACCGAGCGGCCGCCGGCCGCCACCCGGGCGCAGGGATGCAGGTGGCCGGAGGCTTCCCCCGGCGCGGGGCCCTGGGCCGGCTCGTGGCGAAGGCGGAGGCCGGAGAGCTCCAGTTCGTCCGCCGCCTCGCCCGGCAGGCGGCGGGGCGGCTCGGGGTCGTGGTTGCCGGTCACCCAGACCAGGGCGCGGCCCTGGGCCAGGGCGGCGATGGCCGCCGCATCCTCGGCGCAGAGCCGCTCGCCGGCGCGCGCGTCATGGAAGGCGTCGCCCAGCATCACCACCAGCCTGGGCCGGGCGGCGGCCACCTCGGCGGCCAGGCGCGCCAGGGCGTCGCGGGAGTCGTAGGGCGGCAGCAGCTGGCCGCGCGCCGCATAGGCCGAGCCCTTCTCCAGGTGCAGGTCGGCGATCACCAGGGCCTGCTCGGCCTCGATCCACAGCGCCCCCGACGCCCGGAACGCCACCTCGGCCCCCGCCACGGTCATGCGCAGGGCGGCCCCGTCGGCGGCGAGGTCGTAGGCCGGCGGCGGGATGCGGGACCAGGCGTTCACGTCGCAACCTTCAAGACAGGGCCTCGGCGATCAACTCCGATTCGGCCTGCTCCAGCACCCACTCCTGCGAGGCGCCCGGCACGCTCTCCTTGCCGATGGTCAGCAGGATCGGCACCGCGAAGGGCGAGACCTTGGGCAGGTCGTTGTGGACGATCCGGCCCTTCACCCGCGCCAGCAGCTGCCCCAGGCGCGCCACGTCCACCAGGCCGCCGGCGGTGTCGGCGCGGGCGCAGCGGAGCAGCAGGTGGTCGGGCTGGTGGCGGCGGAGCACGTCGTAGATCAGATCCGAGGAGAAGGTGACCTGGCGGCCGGTCTTCTCCTCGCCCGGGAAGCGCCGTTCGATCAAGCCGGACACGAGCGCGCAGGTCTTGAAGGCCCGGCGCATCATCACGCTCTCCTCGAGCCAGGCCTCCAGGTCGTCGCCCAGCATGTCCTCGTCGAACAGCTCGGCCATGTCGAGCGGGCCCATCGGCCGCATCGACCAGATGGCCAGGGCGTAGTCGGAGGCCACGAAGCCGATCGGCCCGCAGCCCAGCCGCTCCAGCCGCCGGGTCAGGAGCATGCACAGGGTGGTGTGGGCCAGCCGTCCCTCGAAAGGATAGGCGCACAGGTGCCATCGCTTGCCGAGCGGGAAGGTCTCGACCAGCAGCTCGTCCTCGGCCGGGATGGCCGACCGCAGCTTCTGGACGTGCAGCCACTCCTGCACGTCGTCGGGCAGGCGCGGCCAGGCGGCCTCGCTGGAGGCGAGCTGGCGCACCCGCCGGGCGAGGAAATCGGAGATGGAGAACTTCGAGCCGCCCCAGCTCGGCATCTTGGGCTCGGAATTGGGCGCGGCCGTCACCAGCACGTCGTTGCCCTCGACGCCGTGGAAAGCCCAGACCTGGCCCGCGAAGATGAAGGTGTCGCCGGGCAGCAGGATGTCGACGTAGCCCTCCTCGACCTCGCCGATCTTGCGCCCGCCCTTGCGGCCGCGCAGCAGCCGCACGTTCAGCACCGCCGGCCCGGTGATGGCCCCGACGTTCAGCCGGTGGCGAAGCGCGGTCTGGGCGTTGCGCACGCGCCAGCGGCCGTCGGGGCCGTGCACGATGCGGCGGAAGCGGTCGTAGGTCTTCAGCGCATAGCCGCCGGTGGACACGAACCCCAGCACGTCGTCGAAGTCGGCGCGGCTGAGCTCGGCGTAGGGCGCGGCGGTGCGCACCTCCTCATAGAGCTCGTCGGCCTTGAACGGGTCGCCGCAGGCCACGCCCATGACGTGCTGGGCCAGGACGTCGAGGGCCCCGATCCGCTTGGGATCGCCGTCCAGCGCCCCTTCGGCCACCGCCTCGCGGGCGGCCTGGCATTCCAGCATCTCGAAGCGGCTGGCGGGGACCAGGAGCGCGCGGGACGGCTCGTCCAGGCGGTGGTTGGCCCGGCCGATGCGCTGGACCAGGCGCGAGGAGCCCTTAGGCGCGGCCAGCTGGATCACCAGGTCCACGTCGCCCCAGTCGATCCCGAGGTCGAGCGTCGAGGTGCAGACCACGGCCCGAAGGTCGCCCCGGGCCATGGCCGCCTCCACCTTGCGCCGCTGCTCGGCGGCCAGCGAGCCGTGGTGCAGGGCGATGGGCAGGTTGTCCTCGTTCAGCCGCCACAGCTCCTGGAAGGCGAACTCGGCCTGCCAGCGGGTGTTGACGAAGATCAGCGCGGTCCGAGCGCCCCTGATGGCGTCGTAGACCTCGGCCATGGCGTGCTGGGCGGTGTGGCCGGCCCAGGGCACCTCGCCATGGGAGAGCAGCACGTCCACGATCGGCGGCGCGCCCGGCTCGCCCAGCACCAGGTCGGCCATTTCGCCAGGCGCCAGCCAGCGCCGCAGCATGTCCGGATCGTTGACCGTGGCCGAAAGGCCCACCCGGCGCAGCTGGGGGGCGCAGGCCTGCAGCCGCGCCAGGCCCAGGTTCAGCAGATCGCCCCGCTTGGAGGCGTGGATGGCGTGGATCTCGTCGATGACGACGGTCCTCAGCCCCTCGAAATAGCTGCGCGATCCCTCCCAGGCGCAGAACAGCGCCAGCTGCTCGGGGGTGGTCAGCAGGATGTCGGGCGGATGCTTGCGCTGGCGCTGGCGTTTGGAGACGCCGGTATCGCCGGTGCGGGATTCCACCGTCACCTTCAGGTCCATCTCGGCGATCGGCGCCGTCAGGTTGCGCGCCACGTCGACCGCCAGCGCCTTCAGGGGCGAGATGTAGAGGGTGTGCAGGCCGTGGCCGGCCGGATGGTTGGCCGGGCCGCGCTCGGCCAGCTCGATCAGGCTGGGCAGGAAGCCGGCCAGGGTCTTGCCCCCGCCGGTGGGTGCGATCAGCAGGGCGTGGCGGCCCTGGCGCGCCTTCTCCAGCATCTGGACCTGGTGGCGGCGCGGGCGCCAGCCGCGCTGGCCGAACCAGGCGGCGAAGCGCGGGGGCAGGGCCTCCAGCGCGCGCGCGCCGGCAGCGGCCGGGAGATCGGCCGCCGTCATGATCTTCTCGGCGGCCCTGCTCGCCAAGCCTTGGTCCTCCGCCTGAAGGGAAGAGCAGCCTATAGCATGTTCCCGTTCCGTTTCACCTGGGCTAGCCTCGCCATATGCAGCCGACCGGCGAGATGATGACCCCCGTGCTGGCTCTGGCCCGCTTCATGGCCACAGGCGACGACGGCGGCCTGGCGGGCGCCTTCGCATCGGAGGGCATGGTCGTGGTCGAGAACTTCGCGCCGTTCCTGTTCGACGGTCCGGGCGCTTTCGACCGCTGGCGCCGGGGCTTCGGGCGGCATGCCGAGGCTGGCGGGCTCTCCGAACTGCGCTGGCGCTTCGGCCCGGCCCAGGACTTCGCGCTCGAGGACGGCGGCGCCTATTTCGTGCTGCCCACCACCTGGACCGGCAAGACCCACGGCCGCGCCTTCAGCGAGGAGGGCGGCTGGGCCTTCGTGCTGGCGCAGGATGGGGGCCGCTGGCGGATCCGCGGCTACGCCTGGGCGGTGACGTCGAAGGGCTAGGCAAGCCGGCGGGGCACCGCCGCCTTGTTCCTGTTCCGTTTCGCTGCGAAGCGTCCTATCTAGCCCCGATGAACGCCCTCACGCCCGCCCTGGAGCTGGCCCCGGCGCTGGTGGTCTTGCCGGGCGGCAAGGCCGCGGCGGCGGATGGCTCGGGCGTCCGCGAGCTGACCTCGGCCGAGGCGGAATCCCTGGCCCTGCGCTCGCCGGTGGTGGTGGCCCACGCGGGCCTGACCGCCCGGCGGCTGGGGCTGCAGCCGCCGCCGAGGTCCAAGGACATTTTCGACGCGCTGGAGCTCTACGCCTTCGTGCGGCCGGCCAGGTTCTGCGCCCCCTCGGCGGCGGG
>JANWHQ010000055.1 GCA_025450315.1 Caulobacteraceae bacterium | reverse complement strand
GGCCGGCAAGCCCGACCACAAGATGGACAACACCCAGATGGTCGAGCACATCGTCGGCCTCGTCGAGCAGAGGGCCCGGCAGATCGAGGCCGAGAAGGCCCAAGGCGAACTGCAGGCCGCGGAGTAGCAGTCGATGGCGAGCACGACCCTGGCGGCCGGCCTGGCCGAGCGCGAAACGGCGTCCCTGAACGCGGCGATGAAGCGGGCCGCGGCGGCCACCGACGCGGCGCTGGAGCGGCTGTTGCCCGCGCCCAGCGGCGAGCAGGCCCGCGTCTGCGAGGCGATGCGCTACGCCATCTTCGCCGGCGGCAAGCGGCTGCGGCCGTTCCTGACCCTGCAGGGCGCGGCGCTGTTCGGCGCGCCGGAGCCCCGCGCCGTGCGCGCCGCCGCGGCGATCGAGATGCTGCACACCTATTCACTGGTGCACGACGACCTGCCCTGCATGGACGACGACGACCTGCGCCGGGGCCGCCCCACCACCCACCGCCAGTTCGACGAGGCCACCGCGGTGCTGGCCGGCGACGCCCTCCTGACCGCCTCCTTCGAGGTGCTGGCCGGCGCCGAGACCCATCCCGACGGCGCCGTGCGCGCCGAGCTGGTCGCCCGCCTGGCGTCCGCGGGCGGGACCTCGGGCATGATCGGCGGCCAGATGATGGACATGCAGGCGCCCGAGCGGGACTACGACGAGGCCGGGGTGATCCTGCTGCAGCGGATGAAGACCGGCGCCCTGTTCGAATTCGCCTGCGAGGCCGGGCCGATCCTGGCCCAGGCCTCCGCCCGGGACCGCCAGAACCTGCGCGACTACGCCCGCGACCTGGGGCTGGCGTTCCAGATCGCCGACGACCTCATCGACGCCCTGGGCAGCACCGAGCAGGCCGGCAAGACGGTCGGCAAGGACCAGGACCAGGGCAAGGCGACTCTGATCTCGCTCTATGGCATAGAGCGCGCCCGCAGCGAGGCCCAGCGCCTGGCCGCTCAGGCCGCCGCCGCCGTCTCGGGCTATGGTCCGCGGGCGGACGACCTGAAGGCCCTGCCCTTCTTCCTGCTCGACCGGGCGAGCTGAGCCCTGACAGTTTCACCGGGGCCTCCGGCCCTCTCGAGAGTTGAATGACCGACGCGACACCGCTTCTGGACCGGATCAAGACGCCGGCCGACCTGCGCAAGCTCAAGAAGGGCCAGCTCCGGCAGGCCGCCGACGAACTGCGCGCGGCGACCATCCACGCCGTCTCCAAGACCGGCGGCCACCTGGGCGCGGGCCTGGGCGTGGTCGAGCTGACCACCGCCCTGCACTATGTGTTCGACACCCCCTCCGACCGGATCGTCTGGGACGTCGGCCACCAGGCCTATCCGCACAAGATCCTGACCGGCCGGCGCGACCGCATCGAGACCCTGCGCAAGGGCGGCGGGCTGTCGGGCTTCACCCGGCGGGCGGAGAGCGAGTTCGACCCGTTCGGGGCGGCGCACTCCTCGACCTCGATCTCGGCGGCGCTGGGCATGGCCGTCGCCCGCGACTTCGACAAGGGCTCCAACCACGTCATCGCGGTGATCGGCGACGGCGCCATGAGCGCGGGCATGGCCTACGAGGCGATGAACAACGCCGGCGCCATGAAGAGCCGGCTGCTGGTGATCCTGAACGACAATGACATGTCGATCGCCCCGCCGGTCGGCGCCCTCAGCCACCATCTGGCGCGGGTGGTATCGTCCAAGACCTATCAGGACATCCGCCACCTCACGCGCGAGTTGCTGCCCAAGCCGCTGAAGAACACCGCCCGCAAGGCCGAGGAGACCGCCCGCGAGATGATCACCGGCGGGGGCGCCCTCTTCGAGGAGCTGGGCTTCCTCTACATCGGCCCCATCGACGGCCACGACCTGGACCACCTGGTGCCGGTGCTGGAGAACATCCGCGACGACGGCGCCGAGCGGCCGATCCTGCTGCACGTGGTCACCAAGAAGGGGCACGGCTACCAGCCCGCCGAGGCCTCGGCCGACAAGCTGCACGCGGTGGCCAGGTTCGACGTGGCGACCGGCGCCCAGGCCAAGTCCCAGCCCAACGCCCCGACCTATACCCGCGTCTTCGCCAACGCCCTGATCCAGGAGGCCAGGGACGATCCCAAGGTGGTGGCGATCACCGCCGCCATGCCCTCGGGCACGGGCCTCGACCTGTTCGAGAAGGCCTTCCCGGAGCGGATGTTCGACGTCGGCATCGCCGAGCAGCATGCCGTGACTTTCGCCGCGGGCCTGGCGACCGAAGGCTACAAGCCCTTCTGCGTGATCTACTCGACCTTCCTGCAACGGGCCTACGACCAGGTCGTCCATGACGTGGCGATCCAGAACCTGCCGGTGCGCTTCGCCATGGACCGGGCGGGTCTGGTGGGCGCGGACGGCGCCACCCACGCGGGGTCCTTCGACCTGGCCTATCTGTGCTGCCTGCCCAACTTCGTGGTGATGGCCGCCGCCGACGAGGCCGAGCTCAAGCACATGGTGGCCACCTGCGCCGCCTATGACGCCGGCCCCATCGCCCTGCGCTATCCGCGCGGCGAAGGCGTGGGCGTGGAGATGCCCGAGCGCGGCCAGGTGCTGCCGATCGGCAAGGGCCGGGTGGTCCGCGAGGGCAAGGACGTGGCCATCCTCAGCCTCGGCGCCCGGCTGCAGAGCGCCCTGCAGGCGGCCGAGCACCTGGCCACGCGGGGAATCTCCTGCACCGTGGCCGACGCCCGGTTCGCCAAGCCGCTGGACCGGGAGCTGATCGCCCGCCTGGCGCGTGGCCACCGGATGCTGGTCACCGTCGAGGAGGGCTCCATCGGCGGCTTCGGCAGCCATGTGCTGGACTACCTGGCGAACGCCGATCTGATCCGGCCGGGTTTCAAGGTGCGAACCTTGAAGCTGCCTGACGAGTTTCTAGATCACGACGACCCGTTCAAGCAGTACGAGCGGGCCGGGCTGAACGCGCCCGACATCGTGCGGGCGATCGAGACCCAGCTGGCGGAGACCGCCTAGGTTATCTCTGGTTCAGCCTCGGGCGCGTAATGCCCCAGTGAGCGTGCGGCCTCGGCCGCGCCAGCCGCCAGGAGCCGCTACGACATGAGCTTGAAATCCGCAGTCCTCGCCGCCGCGCTGATCGGCGCGGCCGTCCCCGCCGCCGCCGTGGCCCAGGCCTCCGATCCGGCCGCCGCCCAGATCGACGCCTTCGACAACTCGCTGCTGCAGGTGATGAAGCAGGGCAGGAGCCTGGGCGTTCAGGGCCGCTATCGCGAGCTGCAGCCGGCGGTGGAGCGCGCCTTCGACATGCCGACCATGACCCGCTTCGCCGTGGGCCCGAAGTGGGCGACCGTCTCGCCCGCCGACCAGGCCGCCCTGATCAAGGCCTTCACCCGCTATAGCGTCGCCACCTACGCCAAGAACTTCGACAGCTACGACGGCGAGAAGTTCGTGCTGGATCCCAATGTGCAGAGCCGCGGTCCCGACAAGCTGGTGCATACCCAGCTGGTCTCGCCGCACGACAAGACCCACGACTTCGCCTACCGCATGCGGCTGGCCTCGGACGGCCGCTGGAAGGTGATCGACGTCTATTCCGACGCCATCAGCGAACTGGCCACCAGCCGGTCGGATTATGCCTCGACCATGAATTCCGGCGGGGCGCCGGCGCTGATCCAGAAGATCAACGCCCTGGCCGACAAGCAGCTGCGGTAGTCGTCCCGGCGGCGCACACGCCGGAAGCGAAAGGGATTTCCGCCCCCGCCCTCCCCATTAGACTGACAGCGCAGGTCCCAGGGGCCGGGGGGAGAACATGGACTCCGTGATCGTAGGCGTGACCTTGGCGGGCGCGATCTTGGCCTTCGCGTTGATCAGCAATTCCCGGACGCAGGCCATTCGGCGGCGCGAGGCCGAGTTCTTCGCCCGCCACCTGCGCGCGGGACGACGTTTCGACAACCCGCTCCGCCTTCTGATGGGCCCCCGCTAGGTCAAGGCCTGCGCGGACGAAGCGCCGCGGCGGCTGGCTTGCCGCAGCACGAGCAGAGGTCCTGCGCGCGCCATTGGCCCCACAGGACCCATTGCAGCCACAACAGCAGATCGGATTGGCTGTCCTTATGCGTGTGCGTCTCGCGCTCCATGTCGATTCTCCGCTCGGAGGCCCCTTCGACAGGGGGGTTTTCGGTCTTCCGCGGCATCGTGACAAACGGGTCGTCCTCGTCTATGCATAAGCCCGCCTTATGCCTGACGCCCTTGCCAGCATCCCGCTCAGCGCGCTCCGCATTTTCGAGGCGGCCGCCCGCCTGAACAGCTTCACCCGCGCCGCCGACGAGCTGGGCGTCAGCCAGGCGGCGGTCAGCTGGCAGGTGAAGGCGCTGGAGCGGCGGCTGGGCCAGGCGCTGTTCCGCCGCCTGCCGCGCGAGGTGGCCCTGACCCCTGCCGGCGAGCGGCTGGCCCGGGCGGCGTCGGAGGCCATGAGCCTCCTGCGCGCGGCGCTGGCGGACCTGACCGAAACCGGCCAGGGACTTTTGGCGATCACCACCCTGCAGAGCTTCGCCTCGCAATGGCTGGCGCCGCGGCTGGGCGCCTTCCAGCTGGCCCACCCGGGCGTCGCGGTGCGGCTGGAGACCACCGGGCGGACGGTCGACCTGGTGCGCGAGAACGTCGACGTGGCGCTGCGGCTGGGACGGGGCGAGTGGCCCGGCATGGCCGCCGACTTCCTGTTCTCCGCCGTCCAGGTCCCGCTCTGCACCCCCGAGGTCCGCGACCGGCTGGGCATCGAGACGCCGGAGGACCTGCTGGCCGCGCCCCGCATCGGCCTGGAGCAGGAGTGGGCCGACTGGTTCGCGTCCATGGGCCTGGCGGGGGCGGCGTCGGCCGGCCCGCCGCGGCTGGTGGCCGACCTGCAGACCGTGGAGGTGGGCGCCGCCCTGGCCGGGCACGGCGTGGCGCTGGGGGTCGCGGCGCTGTTCGCGGGCGAGATCGCCTCGGGCCGACTGGTGTCGCTGTTCGATCCGCCCCCGGGCCCGGTCGGCTACTGGCTGGTCTATCCCAAGGATCGTCGCCGCTCGCCCAAGATCGCCGCCTTCCGCGACTGGCTGCTGGCGCTGGTGGAACAGGAACGGGCCGGGGCCCTGGCGTCCTAGAGCAGGTTGCGATCTGATGGAATCAGATCGCCGCTCTAGATCTTTGCATTGACGCGCGTTTTGTTCCGAAAGCCGGTTCCCACTTTTCGGAACGCGCTCCTAGGGCGCGGGCGGGGCGGTCCGGACGTCCAGGGACTCGCTGCGCGGGCCTTCCATGTCGTCCTCGTTGCCGAAGGCCCGGGTCTCGGCCGGGCGATGGCGCAAGGCCGCCCGCACGGCGTCGTCGACGCTCATGGCCGGCGCGCGCGCCGAAAACACCGCGCCGGTGGCTGTGGCCGTGGATTGTCGGGTCATGTCGCCTCCTCCTCCCACTCATCCTCAGGACGAACGACAATGCAACCGCGCCGCTCCTGACCTCGCGATCTGTTGATCTGAAGGCGAGCCGCCGCGGCGACGCTGGCCTCGGCCGCGCGGGACCTTATGCTGACGGCGACATCGCGCGGAGGACTGAAGGATGCAGATGCGCAAGCTCGGCCGGCAGGGCCTGGAGGTCTCGGCCCTTGGCCTTGGCTGCATGGCCATGACCTCGCTCTACGGCCCCGTCGACGAGGCCGAGGCGATCGCCACCGTGCGCGAGGCGCTGGATCGCGGCGCCGATTTCCTGGACACCGCCGACATGTACGGCCTGGGCTCCAACGAGGAACTGCTCCGCCGGGCGCTGGCGGACGGCTACCGGGCCAAGGCGGTGATCGCCACCAAGTTCGGCAACCAGCGCACCCCCGACGGCAGGTTCGGCGTCAACGGCCGGCCGGAATATGTCCAGGAGGCGTGCGAGGCCAGCCTCCGCCGGCTGGGGATCCAGACCATCGACCTCTATTACCAGCACCGGGTCGACCCGAACGTGCCGATCGAGGACACCGTCGGGGCGATGAAGCGGCTGGTCGAGCAGGGCAAGGTCCGCTTCCTGGGCCTGTCGGAAGCCGGCGTCGACACCATCCGCCGCGCCCATCGGGTGCATCCGATCTCTGCACTGCAGACCGAATATTCGCTCTGGTGCCGCTTCGTGGAGGACGACATCCTGCCGGCCTGCCGCGAGCTGGGGATCGGCTTCGTGCCCTATTCGCCCTTGGGCCGCGGCATGCTCACCGGCGCCATCACGACCGCCGGCGACCTCTCCGAGAACGACCGGCGCAAGGACCATCCGCGCTTCCACGGCGACAATCTTCAAGCCAACGCCGTCCTGGTCCGGCCCCTGCTCGAGGCCGCCGAGGCCAAGGGCTGCACCCCCTCCCAGCTGGCCCTGGCGTGGCTGTTGGCCCAGGGCGAGGACATCGTCCCCATCCCGGGCACCAAGCGGCGCGCGCACCTGGTCCAGAACCTGGGCTCGCTGGAGGTGACGCTCTGGGCGGAGGAGGCCCGCCGGCTGGCCGACGCCATCGACGACTCCAGCGTCCACGGGACCCGTTATCCCGGCCCGCAGATGGCGACCTTGGGGATCTGATGCGCCAGGCGGCGGAGATCCTGCGGGTGGAGACCCGCGGCAGGGGGCTGGTGAAGTTCACCCATGCGGCCTGCGACTGGGTCGACGCCCAGGGGATGCAGACGGGCCTGCTGACCCTCTTCTGCCGGCACACCTCCGCCTCGCTGCTGATCCAGGAGAACGCCGACCCCGACGTGCGGCGCGACCTGGAGACCTATTTCGAGACCATCGCGCCGGAGGATCCCGGCCGCTACATCCACGACACCGAAGGGCCCGACGACATGCCGGCCCACATTCGCACCGCCCTCACCCAGACCCAGCTCGGGGTCCCCTTGATCTCGGGCCGGCTGCAGCTGGGGACCTGGCAGGGGATCTATCTGTTCGAGCACCGGCGAGAAGGCTCGACCCGCCAAGTGGCGCTGCACCTGATCGGGGAATGATCAATATTGATCAATATCAGCCGTTGGCCGGCGAGGCGCCCTGGGCGTAGGTCGTCGGCGGCTGCACCGGCTCCATCCGCTCGGCGATGAAGCGGGTGGGATCGAGCTTGCGCCCGCCGATCCGCTCGATCTCCAGATGCACGTGGTTGGTGATGCCGCGGTAGCGCGGCTGCAGGCTGTGGTCGCGGCCGATCGGCTGGCCGATGTGGACCGCCTGCCCCTCGCGCACGGACGGGTCCACGTAGAACACCCGCGCCTGGTAGTGCAGCGCCGGGTTGGTGATCTGGACGAAGTGGTAGCGCTGGTCGCCCGGGTAGGCGAAGCCGATCTTGCTGACGAAGCCCGAGATCGGCGCGTCGATCGGCTGGCCGGCCGAGGCGTCGAAGTCGACGCCCTCGTGGCGGCGTCCGCCCGCGTCGCGGTCCGAGCCGAAGGCGCCGCAGCCGAAGTCGTCGCAGCCGCGCAGGTCCTTGCCGGTGGGATTGGCGAAGTCGTCCTGGCCGTCGCCGTCGATGTCGACGCCGCGCCAGGCCAGGATCTCAGGCGGCGGGGCCGGAGCGGTCGGGGCCTGGACGCCCAGTGAGGCGTAGGTCCGCTGGATGCTCTGCTCCAGCGAGGGCGCGCTGGAGGCGTGGGAGGCTGCGCCGGCCTCGGCCGCCAAGGCGCAGAAGCCCCCGAACATCGCGATCGCCAGGGCCCGCGCCCCCCAAACTCCGCCGTGGGCGGACGCCGAAGCACCCGTCTTGGTCCACATGGACACCTCACACCTCGATACCGGGGGCTTCCCGGCGCAAAGCGCCGCCCCGAACGCCGGTCTGGAGCCGGCCAGATCGCCAGTCGCCTGGCTGTTGGAAGCAATCGGGCGCCCCACCGAGGGGGGCAACCTGCCCCCACCTGTCCGCCGAATGTGGCGATATTGGGCCTCAGGCCGCGTACGATCGGCGCACTTGCCCGAGCATCGCCGAAGAATCAACCCCGCGATCACGCCGGTCGTGAACGGACCTGGCAGATCAGAACTCAAGTCCTCAGGTCATGCGCCAGATGAGTCAGGATGAAGGTGACGATCGTCCTGGGGCGCGGTCCTCTGCACTCGGAGCGCATCACATCGGCGTGCGCCGGCGCGGAGGATTACAGCCAAGCTGCTCCCGCCGCCCCTCAGCCGGCGCCGGGCGCGGCGGCGTCCCACCCGCCGCCCAGGGCCTTGTAGAGCGCCACCAGATCGGTGGAGACGGCGGTGGTGCTGTCGGCCAGTTGCAGCTGGGTCTGCTGCTGGGCGCGCTGGGCGTCCAGCACTTCGAGGAAGTCGCCAACGCCGCTGCGATAGCGGTCCATGGCCAGGTCCACCGCCGTGCGGTTCTGGGCGACGGTGGCCGCCAGCGAGGCCTGCCGGCGCTGCTCGGCGTCATAGGCGGCCAGGGCGTCGTCGACCTCGTGCAGCGCCCCGAGCACGGTCTTGGCGTAGTCGAGGGCGGCGTCCCGGGCCTTGGCGTCGGCCAGGCGGACATCGGCTCTACGGCGGCCGGCGTCGAAGATCGGAAGCTGGACCTGCGGCTCGATCATCCCGAAGCGGCTGGCCCAATCCAGCAGGTGGGCGACGTCCTCGGACTGGTCCCCGCCGCTGGCGGTCAGGGTCACGCGCGGATAGAGGTCGGCCATGACCACGCCCTTGAGGGCCACCGCGGCGTGCAGCCGGGCCTCGGCGCCCAGGATGTCCGGCCGGCGGCGCGCCAGGTCGGCCGGCAGCCCCACGGGAACCACGGGCGGGACCGGGGGCGCGGCCTTGGCGGCGGACAGCTCGGCCTTCAGGGCGCCGGGCGGCAGGTCGACCAGCCGGCTCAGCTGGTTGATGTCGGAGGTGATCTGGGCGTCCAGCATCGGCAGGGCGGCCTCGGCCGCGGAGACCTGGGCGGCCGCGCGCGCGACGTCGATGTCGCTGGAAAGGCCGGCCCCGCGCCGCTGGCGCGCCAGCTCCAGCAGCTGGTTCAGGGTGGAGACGGTCTGGAGCGTGACGTCCCGCTTGGCCTGGGCGCCCCGCAGGTCGACATAGGCCCGGGCCACCTCGCCGAACAGCGACAGCTCCGCGCCCCGCCGGTCCCAGGCGGCGGCCTCGACGTCGGCGCCGGCGGCCTCCACGTTGCGGCGCACCCGGCCGAACAGGTCGAGCTCCCAGGAGGCGTCGAAACCCAGCTGGTACTGGCCGTAGGGATTGGGGATCGACAGCCCTGCCCCGGCCGGCAGGCCCGGGACCTTGCCGACCTGGGTGAACAGCTTGCCCGTGGGCGTGCTCTCGCTGAGCCGCTGGCCGGTCCATGAGGCGGCGCCGTTCAGGCTGGGCAGGCCCTGGGCCGCCGCCGCGTCGCGCTGGGCGCGCGCCTCGGAGATGCGCAGCGCCGCCTGCTGGAGGTCGAGGTTGGCCCGGGCGGCGCGGCCGATCAGCGCCGTGAGTTCCGGATCGCCGAAGCTGGTCCACCAGGCCGCCTCGGCCGCCGCCCGGGGATCGGCCTTGCTGGCCGCGGCGGGCGAAGAGGCGGACGACCAGGCCGCGGGGACCTCGGGCCGGGGCGGCTCGAAATTGGGGCCCACGGCACAGGCGCCCAGCACCAGCACGCCGGCGCCGGCGAGAAGGATCATCAGGGGGCGGGGTCGTTGCGGGCTCATGGCGGGGCTCACTGCAGCCGCTGGCGGAACATCCAGGCCCCGCCCACGAGGGTCACGGCCGCGATGAGGGTCAGGGGGATGAGGTCCTGGCCGAGGCGGTCCAGGCCCACCCCTTCCAGATAGACGCGCTGGGTGATGTCGATGGCGTAGCGCAGCGGATTGATCATGGTGAAGTACTGCAGCACCAGGGGCATGTTGCTGAGCGGCGTGGTCAGGCCCGACAGCAGCGAAAAGGGCATGATGAGCAGAAGGCCGTAGAGCATCGCCTGCTGCTGGGTGGCGGCGAAGGACGAGAGCAGAAGCCCGATGCCCACGGCCGCCAGCAGGAAGAACACCAGCCCCGCGTAGAGGGTCAGCAGCGAGCCGGCGAACGGGATCCGGAACCAGAGCTCGGCCACCAGCAGCACCCCCGTCGCCTGCACCAGGCCGATCAGCATGCAGGGGAGGGCCTTGCCGACCATGATCTCGGTGGGACTGAGCGGGGTGACCAGGAGCTGGTCGAAGGTGCCCTGCTCGCGCTCGCGCGCCACCGACATGGTGGTCAAGAGCATGGTCTGCAGCAGGGTGAGCGTGCCGATCATGCCGGGGATCATGTTCCACCGGCTCTCGAGGTTGGGGTTGTACCACGCCCGGGCGACCAGCTGCACCGGCGGCGCCGGCAGGGCGTGGTCGGCGCGCCACTGGGCGTTGAACTGCTCGACCACCGCGCCGAGGTAGGCGTCGGCCACGCCGGCGGTGTTGGAGTTGCGGCCGTCGGCGATCACCTGCACGTCCGCGCCCCGGCCGGTCTCGAGCCCCCGCTGGAACCCCTGGGGGATCTGCACCACCAGCAACGCCCGCTTGGAATCGATGAAGGCCCTGATGTCGTCCGAGCGGTGCAGGTCGGCGACGCGGTCGAACAGGCGCGAGCCCTCCATCCCCGCCAGCAATTCGGCCGAGGCGGCGCTGCGATCCTGGTCCAGCACCGCATAGGGCACCCGGTTCAGGTCGTAGGTGGCCGCGTAGCCGAAGATCAGGCTCTGCAGGATGGGCGGAATCAGCAGGCTGACCCGCGCGCGGGGGTCCTTCAGCACCGCCAGGAGCTCCTTGCGGGTGAGCGCCAGGATGCGCAGCAGGGATGCGAAGAGCCGGTCCATCACAGGGTCTTCCGGTTCACGGCGCGGCTGAGGAAGAACAGCAGGCCCGCCATCAGCATCAGCACCGCCGCGTTGGGCACGATCACCGACCAGATGTCGCCGGCCAGGAACACGGTCTGCAGCAGCGCCACATAGTAGCGGGCCGGCAGGAGGTAGGTGATGGCGCGCACCGCCGCGGGCGTGCTCCTGAGGTCGAACAGGAAGCCCGACAGCATGAAGGCCGGCATGAAGGTGACCAGCATGGTCAGCTGGCTGGCCACCAGCTGGTTCTTGGTGGCCGAGGAGATCAGCAGCCCGACGCCCAGCGCCACCAGCACATAGAGCACCGAGACGCCCACCAGCACGACCAGCGAGCCGCGGATCGGCACGTGGAACAGGAAGCGGGCCGCCAGGATGCAGAGGGTCAGGCCGATCATCCCCAGAAGGAAATAGGGGATGGTCTTGCCCAGCAGGATCTCGCCGGCGCGGACCGGCGTGACCAGCAGGGCCTCCATCGTGCCCCGCTCCCATTCCCTGGCCACCACCATGGAGGTGAGCAGGGCGCCGATCAGGGTCATGACCAGGACGATCAGCCCCGGCACCAGGAAATAGCGGCTGTCGTTGGCCGCGTTGAACCAGAGGCGCGACTGCAGGTTCACCGGCCCGGCCTGGACCGGCCGGCCCTCGGCGGCCAGGCGGCCCTGCCAGGCGCCGATGGCGCCCTGGGCGTAGGCCTCGATGATGCGCGCGCGATTGGCGTCGCGGCCGTTGACGATCAGCAGCAGCTGGGCGTTCCCGGCCGCATAGCGGCTGGAGAAGTCGTCGGGGATGCGCAGGAAGCCGTCGATCTTGTCGCCGAGCAACAGCTGCTCGGCCTCCGGCACGCTGTGTACCACCCGCGGCGAGAAATAGGGCGAGAGCTGGAAGCTGGCGTAGAGCTCGCTGGCCTCCGGCGTCTGGGGACCAGACACCACCGCGATGGGGACGTTCTTCACGTCCAGCGACAGGCCAAAGCCGAACAGGAGGATCAGGATCAGCGGCAGCACCACGCCCAGCGCGATGCTGGAGGGGTCGCGCACGATCTGGCGCACCTCCTTCCGGATCAGGGCCCAGAGCCGCACCCGCGAGATGGCCTGGCTCATGCCGCGGCCCCCTGGCTGGCGGCGCCGCGGCGGGCCTCTTCCACCACCGCCATGAAGGCGTCCTCCATCGAGCCCGGCCGGCCGTCCTGGCCGCGCGCGCGGGCGCGAATCTCGGCCGGGGTCCCCTGGGCCAGGATGCGCCCGGCGTCGAGGATCGCCAGGTGGTCGCAGTATTCGGCCTCCTGCATGAAGTGGGTGGTCACGATCACCGTCACCCCCTGGTCGGCCAGGGCGGTGATGCGCCGCCAGAAGGCGCGGCGGGCCAAGGGATCGGCGCCCGAGGTGGGCTCGTCCAGGAACAGGATTTCCGGCTCGTGCAGCAGCGAGGCGGACAGGGCCAGCCGCTGCTTGTAGCCGCCGGGCAGCTGGCCGCTCGGCGTGTCCAGCCGGTCGCCGAGCTCGAACTGCCCGGTGGCCCAGTCGATGCGCTGGCGCCGCTCGCGACCCCGCAGACTGTAGGCGCTGGCGAAGAACTCCAGGTTCTCCTGCACCGACAGCTGGGCGTAGAGCGAGAACTTCTGGGCCATGTAGCCGATGCGCTGGCGGGCGGCCGGTCCGGCGCGCAGGAGGTCGGCGCCGGCGACCCTCAGCGTCCCGCCCGACGCGGCCAGCAGGCCACAGAGCATGCGGAAGGTGGTGGTCTTGCCCGCCCCGTTGGGGCCCAGCAGCCCGAAGATCTCGCCGCGGCCGACCTCGAAGCTGACGTGATCGACGGCGGTGAAGGCGCCGAAGCGGCGCACCAGGTCCTTCACCTCGACCACCACCTCGCCGCCGTGGCGGTCCAGCGGCCGGGCCAGGGTGATGGCGGCGGCGCGCTCGGCCTCTGGATCGGCGACGCCCCTCAGCAGGGTCATGAAGCCGTCCTCGAAGCGCGCCGGCGTGGGCTCCACCCGGGCGCCCCGCAGCGCCTCGGCGCCGGCGTCGGGCTTGCCCCGCACCAGCCGCACGCGACCGCCGTCGGGCACCGCGTCGATCACGTCCTGGCTGTCCAGCAGGGCGGCCTGCAGCGAGCGCGCGGCGACGCCCTCGGGCGGATCGGCCAGGAAGGCGCGGCCCTCGGCCAGGCGGGTGACCTCGGCGGGCGGGCCCGAGGCCAGCACCTTGCCCCGGTGCAGGATGATCGCCTGGTCGCAGCGCTCGGCCTCGTCCAGGTAGGAGGTCGAGACCAGCACGGTCAGCCGCTCGGAACGCACCAGCCGGTCGATGATCTGCCACAGCTCGCGCCGCGACAGGGGATCGACCCCCACCGTCGGTTCGTCCAGCAGCAGCAGCTCCGGCGAGCGGATCAGGGTGCAGGCTAGGCCCAGCTTCTGTTTCATCCCGCCCGACAGCTGCCCCGCCAGCCGGCCGATGAAGGGCTCCAGCTGGGTCATCTCCATCAGCTGCGGATAGCGCTGGCGCCGCTCGGCGGCGGTGGCGCCGTGCAGGTCGGCGTAGAGGTCGAAGTTCTCCTGGACCGTCAGGTCCTCGTAGAGGCCGAACCTCTGGGGCATGTAGGCGATGCGGTCCTGGATCGCCTGGGGGTTCCTGGCGGCGTCGAATCCGAGCACGTCCAACTCGCCGGAGTCGGCCTTCAGCAGCCCGGCCGCCAGGCGGATCAGGGTGGTCTTGCCCGCGCCGTCGGGCCCGGCCAGGGCCGTCAGCTCGCCCTGGCGCACCTGAAGCGACACGCCGTCCAGCGCCTGGGTCCGTTCCGGGGCCTTGCCGAAGGACTTGCGGATCTCGCGGCCGGCCAGGACCGGCGCGCCGGGCCCCGTGGCCGCGCTCATCGCCGGGCGCCGGGCGGCAGCGGCAGCGCCACCGTCGCCGGCATGCCCAGCCTCAGCTGGTCGCCCGGGTCGTCGACGAAGACGCGGATCTCGTAGACCAGGCTGGACCTCAGGTCCTCGGTCTGGACGCTCTTGGGGGTGAACTCTGCCATGGGCGAGATGAAACCCACCCAGCCGGAGAAGCGGCGGCCTGGGAAGGCGTCGACGCTCACGCTCGCCCGCTCGCCCTGGCGCACGGCCCCGAGGTCCGGCTCTGAGACATAGGCCCTGACCCACTTGGGATCGACGATGGCCAGGCTGAGGGCGGTCTTCTGCGGCGAGGCCATGTCGCCCGGCTCCAGCACGCGCGAGCGGACCACCCCGTTCGTCGGCGCGATCAGCTGGGCGTCGGCCACCTGGCGCTTCAACAGCGCCGCCTGAGCCTGGTCGGCCCGGAGCTGGGCCTGGGCCTGGGCGATGTCCTCCTTGCGCGGACCCAGCACCTGCAGCTCGAGCGCCTTCTGCAAGGCCAGGGCCTTGGCGCCGGCGGCCTTGGCCTGCGAGATGGCGTCGTCCAGATCTTGGCGGCTCATGGCCTTGCCCTGGGAGCGGTCCCACAGGTCCTGGGCGCGGGCGCGCTTGGCCTCGGCGTTGGCGGCGTCGGCCTGGGCCTGGGCGAGGTTGGCGCGGGCCTCGGAGATCTCCTCGGGCCGGTTGCCGCGGCGCAGGCGCTCCACGGCGCTGGCCTGGGCGTCGACCATCGCCTGGGCCTGGTCGAGCTGGGGCTGCAGCCGGCCGGTGTCCAGCCGGGCCAGCACCTGGCCGCGGGAGACCCGGTCCCCCTCCTTGACCAGCACCTCGGCCACACGCTCGCTGTCGTTGAACGCCAGGTCGACCTGGCGCAGGTCGACGTTGCCGTAGAGGGTCAGGGCGTCACGCCCGTTCCGCCCGTGCAGCCACCACCAGACGCCGACCCCCAGGGCCAGCACCAGCACCGCCAGCAGGGCGACACGCACCATCGGTTTGTTCATGGCTCATCCCCAGGGCGGTGAACCTGGGCCAGCGCTCGATCGAAGTCAAATTTGAATTTGAATTTGATTGAAGATTCGTCCGATTGTCCTAATCTCGCCGCGTGGCGACCAAGGACCCCACCCCCGACGAGCAGAAATCCGGCGCCCGCGCGCGGCTGCTGGAGGCGGCCGGCCAGGTGTTCGCCGAGCAGGGCTTCGAGGCGGCCACCGGCAAGGAGATCGCCGAGCGCGCGGGGGTGAACGCCGCCGGGGTCAACTATCACTTCGGCAGCCTGGAGGGCCTCTGCGCCGCCGTGCTGGCGGCCGCGCGGGACCGGCTGGTGGCGTCCGAAGCCTTCGCCGAGATCGCCGCCCGGCCCGAGCCGCCGGAACAGAAGCTGCGCGCGCTGATCCGGTTGGTGGTGGGCGCCATCCGCCAGGGCAAGGCCGGCTGGGCGCTGCGGCTGCTGGGTCGGGAGGTGACCGCGCCGTCGCCGATCGGCCTCAGCCTGCTGGTCTCCACGGTCAGGCCGCGGGTGCGGCTGCTGCGCTCGCTGGTGGGCCAGATCGTCGGCCGGCCCGAGGACGATCCGGAAGTGGCCCTGGCCTGCATCAGCATCGTGGCGCCGCTGCAGCTCCTGCTGATCGCCGACCGCAAGATCGTCCACGGCCTGCATCCGGCCCTGGACCTGCCGTCCATGGACGAGGAGGCCCTGGTCGAGCACTTCCACGGCTTCGCCATGGCGGGGCTGGCCCGGATCGCGCGCCGGGAGTAGCGCTGTCGCCAAACCGGAAGAGGCGGAGGACGCGATGGTGAAGGTGGTTCGGGTGCATACGCCCGGCGGGCCGGAGGCGCTGAAGATCGAGGACCTGCCGGTCGGCGATCCGGGGCCCGGCGAGGCTCGGGTGAAGATCGAGGCCATCGGGCTGAACCGCTCGGAAGCCATCTTTCGCGAGGGCCGCTACATCCAGCCGCCCGGCTACCCCACCCTGATCGGCTACGAGGCCTCGGGCGTCGTCGAGGCGCTGGGCGAGGGCGTGGGCAACGTCTCGGTCGGCCAGCGGGTGTCGGTGCTGCCGATGTTCCAGCAGGGCAGGTACGGCGTCTACGCCGAGGCGGCGATCGTGCCGGCCCGCGCGCTGGTGCCGGCGCCGGAGGGCCTGTCGCAGACCGAGTCCGCCGCCATCTGGATGCAGTACTTCACCGCCATGGCCGTCACCGAGTTCGGCAAGGCCGGCATGGGCGATTTCGTGATGATCCCGGCCGCCTCTTCCAGCGTGGGCCTGGCGGCCATCCAGCTCTGCAACTGGGCCGGCGCGACGCCGGTCGCCCTCACCCGCCGGCGCGGCAAGGAGACCGCCCTGCTGGCCCAGGGCGCCGCCCATGTGATCGCCACCGAGGAGCAGGACCTGGTGGAGGAGATCAAGCGGATCACCGGCGGCAAGGGCGCCCGCATCGCCTTCGATCCGGTGGGCGGACCCTATGTCGACACCCTGGCCCAGGCCCTGTCGGAGGACGGGATCCTGTTCATCTACGGCAGCCTGTCGGGCCAGCCGACACCCTATCCGCACTGGCCGGCGGCGTTCAAGAACCTCAGCCTCCGGGGCTGGGTGGCCTCGACCATCTGGAACAAGCCCGACCGCTTCGCCCGCGGGGAAGCGCTGATCCGCCAGGGCCTGAGGGAGGGCCGCCTGAAGCCGGTGATCGACAGGGTGTTCAAGCTGGACGACATCGCCGAGGCGCACCGCTACCTGGAATCCAATCAGCAGGTGGGCAAGATCGTGGTCGAGGTTTAGGCGCCGGACCCGCACGGTGAGGCTGGAGCAATCGCCTCGGCGCTCCTACATCTAGCGGCCGGCGGGGACTCGCTGCCTGATCCCCACTGCACACGCGAGAAGGCCGACGTCTTGGAAGAATGGTTCGAGGATTGGAGCGTGCCGGACGAGGCCCAGCCTCAGCCGCAGGACTACGCCTTCGACCTGGACTGGGCGCTGTCGTCGGTGGTGGGGCTGCAGGCCAACGTGCCGGCCGACGCCTTCACCGCCAGCGCGCTCGGCACCGAGCGGGTCGGCAACGGCGTCCTGATCCGCGAGGACGGGGTGGTGCTGACCATCGGCTATCTGATCACCGAGGCCGACGGCGTCACCCTGACCACCGGCGAGGGCCAGGAGGGTCCCGGCCACGTGCGGGGCTTCGACCAGGCCACGGGCTTCGGCCTGGTGCAGGCGCTGGAGCCGCTGGCCGCGCCGGTGCTGCCCCTGGCCGAGGGCGGCCACGCCCCGGTGGGCGAGAAGGTGATCGTCGCCGGCGCCGGCGGGCGCGAGCGCTCGGTCGCCGGCCGCATCGTGGCGCGCCAGGAGTTCGCCGGCTACTGGGAGTATCTGCTGGACGACGCCATCTTCACCGCCCCGGCCCATCCCCTGTGGAGCGGCTCGGCGCTGATCGGCCCCTCGGGCAAGCTGCTCGGCATCGGCTCGCTGCACCTGCAGCACCAGACCTCGAGCGGCCGGGTGATGCCGCTGAACATGATGGTGCCGATCGAGCTCTTGCCGCCGATCCTGGAGCCCCTGGCGGCGGGCGGCCACGAGCTGCCGGGGCGGCCGTGGCTGGGCGTCATCGCCCAGGAGGTCGACGACAAGGTGATGATCGTCGGCACCTCGCCGGACGGCCCGGCCCGGCGCGCGGGCCTGAACGAGGGCGACATCCTGCTGGCCGTCGGCGGCCAGGAGGTGGCCAGCCTGGCCGACTTCTACCGCAGCCTCTGGGCCTCGGGCCCGGCCGGCTCGGACGTGGCCCTGAAGCTCAACCGCGAGGGGGACGTCTTCGACATGGTGATCACCACCCGCGACCGGCGCCGCTTCCTGAAGACCCCGAGACTGCATTAGGCCTGGGACTCCTGCGGGGGGGCGAAGCGCGGCGGTCAGCCGCCTTTCGGGACCAAGGTCGCGAGCGCGCGGGACAGCCGGCCATCCCGCGCAACGGCCGCCAGCAGTCCATCGTGCCGGAGCCCGTCCACCTCGAGCCATCGAGGCCGGCGTGCGCTGCGCGCCGCCCGCCGGCTGTTGGCGTAGGGAACCAGTCCGTCCTGGCGGCTGACGATGAAGAGCACCGGCGCGTGCAGCCTGTTCAGGCTTTCGGCGACCTCGAAACGGTTATGGCGCCAGGGCAGGCGCTCCAACAGCGGCCAACCCAGGCGGTCCGCCATGGCGCCCGGCAGGCTCGTGAACGGTGAAACCAGGACAAGGGCGGCGACCGGCCGCGCGGCGCTGAGTTGGGCGGCGGGCGCGTCGCCAAGCGACTGCCCGAGCACGATGATTCTTCGGGCTCCGACGCCCTGAAGCCGAAGCCAGTCATAGGCGGACACCGCATCTTCGGTCAGGCCTGCCTCGCTGGGCCGACCCGAGCTGCGGCCGTAGCCGCGATAGTCGAACACCAGGACGCCGAACCCATCACGATGCAGCTGGGTGGCCGTGGAGGCGCGGGTGCAGACATTCGCCGACCGTCCATGCGCGATCAGCACCACGGCGGCCCCATCGCCAGGTGGAAACCACAGGGCGGAAAGGTGATCGGCGGAGCCCGTGCGGATGTCGACGTCCTGCGCGCCGACCAAGCCGCAGGCCTTCGGAGCAGAGGGCGCCAGGGCGGCCGGCCGGTAGATGAAGGCGGAAATCCAGTACGGCGCCGACAACACCGTCAGCGCCGCCGCCGCGGCGGTCGCTACGATCGACAGGGTGGCCCGCGCCCGCATCGGCAAGGTCTAGCACACTGCCGAACCCCCATCCGCCGACCGTCAGCCGGGGGCGGACGGGCCACGTCGCATTCGCCGCTGCTGCGCGGTCGTCTTGCGGACTTCTAGCGCTGCGGCGGCGCGGAGGCGGCCTTGACCTCGGCCGCGCTCATCTTGCTCAGGGTGGCGGCCCCGCAGCGGCTGACGGAGCCGTCGCCGGCGACGACCTTCAGCACTACGTCATAGGAGCCGCAGATGACCCCTCCTGTGCTGCGCGAGACGCCCGCCACGTTCGCCCCCGGCTTGACCAGGGCCGGGCAGTCCTTGGCCAGGCGCACGCGATAGAAGGCATTCCCCCCGAAGCGCAGGATCACCTCGCGGGGATTGGAAGCCACCACTCCGCTCAGCGCACGGGCCCTCAGGCATCCTTGGCCTTCAGGCCCGGCGTTGGTGAAAGGGGAGCTATCGCCGTAGGTCAGGTTCGCCGGGGGATTGTAGGGGGTGTAGCCCGGCGGGCCGACGGGCGTGTTCGGCGGCGAGGTCATGGGGGCCGGGCTGGGCATCTGGTATTGGGCGAGGACCGCGCCCGGGGACAGTGCAGCGGCCAACAGGACGCCCACGCACGCCAGACCCGGCCGCATGAGGGCCCCTCCCCGACAGGATCGCGGGGCCGCAGCCGAGGCCGATGGCCGCAGATGATCGAGAACGCCGCAGATCATGACCGCTTCTCCCTGGGTGTTGAGGTTCCGCGACGGGCGCCTGGCTTCGCGGACATGGGCGAGCGCGGGCCTGCCGGACTGGGCCGGGTGCGCCTTCATTGGCCGGCGCCTGACGGCGGCGGGTTCGTTTGAGGGGGCAATTTGTCCCAATCGCTCTGCGCCAGACACAGATGGGTCAAGTAGGGGCTGGGCTGCAGCACCCTGACCAGCTTGCATCTCAGCCAGAGTTGTTCGCGGCCGCGAGCCGAGGCCGCCTGCGGCGACCGGGTGTCCGCCAAGGCCGCCAGCCGCGCATCCGGGATCGCCGCCGTCGTCACCGCGGCCAGGGGCTGGGGCGAGTTGGGGCGCCAGCGGGTCCTCGGCGCCGGTATCGAGCCGAATCGGCTCCAGACGGAGGGCCGCGATCCTCTGCAGGGGGGCGGCGGGCGCGGCGCTTCTCCGCACCGGCGCGATCGCCTTGGTTGCGTCGGTCTCGTCCTCAGCGAATGCGGCGGCGCGGGACTCGCGGACGAGGGCTCTGGCCGGACTGGACGCCAGGGCCAGGGCGCGGGGCGCGCCCTGAGACTCGGCCGGCGAGGTCAGCCATCCGGCGGCCACGGGAGAGGCCAGGGCGCAGACTCCGGCCCCGACCAGCATGGCCCTGCCAGAGCGTGACAGCGAGGATCTGGACGGGGTGATCATGATCCGCTCCACCCGACTGGAAAGGTTGGAGCCGGACGCGCCCGCGACACAGCGCAACGGCGATTGCAGGAAGAGACGGCAGCACTCCAGCAGGCTCTCGGCGTAGACGGCGGGGTCGTGGCCGGCGCGGACCACCGCCTCGTCGCAGGCGCGCTCGCGCTCGTCGACCAGCCGGCCCCCGATCCACCAGACCATGGGGTGGAACCAGAACAGCGCCTCCACCAGCATGTGGAGCGCGGCGGTCAGGTTGTCCCCG
>JANWHQ010000054.1 GCA_025450315.1 Caulobacteraceae bacterium | reverse complement strand
CGGCCTGCACCACGAAGCCGGCCGCCCCTTCCAGGGCGCCGTCCAGGTAGAGGCCGAACAGGACGTTTGGACCGCCCGGGGCCGGGATCGACGCGGCGAACGCCTCCGGATCGGTCCGGGCGGCCTCCTCGTAGCTGGCGGCGAAGGAGGCCGGCTCCTGCTTCAGCGCCTGAAGGCGAAGCGCGCGCCAGGCCTCGGCGTCGTCGGCGCGGACTGGGCGGATCTCGATCTGGGGAACGTCCATCGTCGTCGTCCTCGGCTTGGGAGAGACGGATGGAGTTGGCGATCAGCCCCATCCGCGGTGCGGCGGGGCTGGGGAGGTTCGCTAGGACGCGCGCGCTCCGCCAGGCCCGCCGAGGCAGGTCCAGAGACGGGTGTGATTGTGCGCGATCCGCGTCATGGGGCGGGGCCTATAGCGGAAGCGGGGCCGCAAGGCGAGTCCCCGCGGCGAGGACATAAGTCGCCGCATCACGGTTTGATATTCTCTATTGCGACTAAAATGACTCCATAATATGATCCGATAAGGAATATCTGGGTCGTCCAAAGATGTCGGAACAGCTCCATACGGTCCAGCAGGCCGCCCTGCGGCTGAAGCTGCATCCCAAGACGGTGCTGCGGCTGATCCACGAGGGGCGCCTGCGCGGCGTGCGCATCGGCAAGTCCTATCGGATTCAGGAGTCCGACCTGCGGGCGCTCGCGGGCGTCGCCGTTGCGGACCGGCCCCAGCGGCTGCAGGCCCGCGTCACCTGCGTGGCCGAGGTCGAGCAGGCGACCATCGAGGAGGCGAGCCGCATCGCCAATGTGCTCAGCGCCGCGCTGACCTCCGACCATGCCCGGCCCGAGCCCGTGCGCATGACCACCGCCTACGATCCCGAAACCTCCAGGCTGAAGATCGTGCTGTTCGCCGATCCGGCCGACGCCTCGGCCTGGCTGCGCCTGCTGCAGGTCCAGCTGGAGCACATCCGATGAGGGTGCAGGTGTTCAAGACGGAGGCCGGCGAACGGGCCGTCCACGCCCTTTACCGCCAGGTGCTGGACGGCTGGTTCTGTCCCAAAGAGGAGCTGCGCCTGCCCACCCGCGAGGGCGAGACCTTCGTGGTCGCCTATGGCGCGGAGGATCTGCCGCCGCTGATCCTGCTGCATGGAGCCCAGTCGAACGCAGCGGTCTGGATGCTCGACGCCCCGTCCTGGTCGAAGTCCTTCCGCTGCTACGCCGTGGACATGATCGGCGAGGCGGGCTTCAGCGCGCCGTCGCGCCCGCCCCTGGACAGCGAGGCCCACGCCCTGTGGCTGGACGACCTTATGCAGGGCCTGGGCCTTCGGAGGGCGGCCTTCGTGGGCGTCTCGCTCGGGGGCTGGCTGGCGCTGGACTATGCCAAACGCCGCCCCGGCGCCGTGGAGAAGATGGCGCTGCTTTGCCCGGCCGGGATCGGACGGCAGAAGAACTTCCTGCTGAAGGCCGCGCCGCTGCTGCTCCTGGGCCCCTGGGGCCGGCGCAAGTTCCGCGAGATGGTGTTCGGCCCCTTCCGGGGCGAGCCGCCGCCGGCGTTGCGGCCATTGGCCGAGATGATCGGGGCGATCGGCCGCGCGATCCGCCCGCGCGTCGTCAGCATCCCCCGCCTGAGCGACGCCGAGCTCGCGGGCCTCGAGATGCCGATGCTGGTCATCGTCGGGGGCAAGGACGTGCTGATCGACACCGAAGACACCCGCCACCGTCTGGCAAGGTTCGCGCCGCACGCCCAGGTGGTCTACCTGCCCGAAGCCCGCCATGCGATCTTTGGCCAGTCGCCGAGGATCCTGGAGTTCCTCGAAGCTCCCCCCTCCCCTGAGGGAAAGGGAGTCAGAGAAGTCCCCTCGCCCGCCTGCGGTCGTGCCCCGTGACGCGCAGCGCCACGATGGTCCCGGGCTCGGCGGCGCCTTCGAAGGCGATCTCGGTGAAGTCCTCGGCGCGGGCCAGGCCCTCGCGCTCGACCAGCGCCCGCACCGTGCGGCCGATCTGACGGTCCAGATGCCGGGCCAGGGCGGCCTCGCCGGCGTGGCGAAGTCGCTCGGCCCTGGCCTTCACCACCGCCCGCTCGAGCTGGGGCATGCGTGCGGCGGGCGTGCCGGGGCGCGGGATGAAGGGGAAGACGTGCAGGAAGGAAAGGCCCGCCTCGTCCACCAGGGAAAGCGTGTTTTGGAACATCGCCTCGGTCTCGGTGGGGAAGCCGGCGATCAGGTCGGCGCCGAAGGCGGCGTCGGGGCGGACGGCGCGGACCCCCGCGATCAGCTTCAGGGCGTCGGCGCGCAGGTGCCGCCGCTTCATGCGCTTGAGGATCATGTCGTCCCCGGCCTGCAGCGACAGGTGCAGGTGCGGCATGAGCCTGGGCTCCTCGGCCAGACATCGCATCAGGTCCGCATCGATCTCGGCCGCGTCGATGGATGACAGCCTCAGCCGCTCCAGCTCGGGAACCAGGCGCAGGATGCGGCCCGCCAGCTGGCCCAGCGTCGGGGCGCCCGGCAGGTCCTGGCCCCAGGAGGTGATGTCCACCCCGGTCAGCACCACTTCGCGATAGCCCTGGCCCGCCAGGCGGCGCACCTGCCCGACGATCTCGCCGGCCGGCGCCGAGCGGGAATCGCCGCGGCCATAGGGGATGACGCAGAAGGTGCAGCGGTGGTCGCAGCCGTTCTGCACCTCGACATAGGCGCGGGCGCGGTCCTTCAGCCCGTCCACCGGATGATGGGCCGTCTCGCGCACCTGGAAGATGTCGCCCACCCGCACGCGCGGGCCCTCGGCATAGGCGCCGGGGGCGGCCTTGCCGGCGTTGCCCAGCACCAGGTCGACCTCGCCCATGGCGGCAAAGGCGTCCGGGTCGATCTGGGCCGCGCAGCCGGTGACGATCAGCCGGGCGTCCGGCCGGGAGCGCCGCGCCTTGCGGATCGCCTGGCGCGCCTGGCGCACCGCCTCGGAGGTCACCGCACAGGTGTTGAACACCACGGCGTTGGAGAGCCCGTCCTCGGCCGCGCGCGCCCGGATGGCCTCGCTCTCGTAGGCGTTCAGCCGGCAGCCGAAGGTGACGATGTCGACCCCGCCGACGTCGTCATCCCGGACGCCGCGCGAGCGGCGAGCCGGGATCGCGGCGAGCGTCTGCGCCCCTTGCGATCCCGGCTCTACGGCGCTGCGCGCCTGCGGCCGGGATGACAAGGAAAGGGCGTCCTCAGCGATGGTCGATCCGTCGGCCATGATCCCGAAAACAAATCAGGCGGCCCACCCGGCCGCCCCTCGGGGTTCAGTAGCAGATTATCTACTCACTTGCAGCTTCGTGGCGGCGTAGCCGCCCTCAGGTGGCGCCGCGGAGGGCGCCGAGACGGCGCAGAGAGCGCGGAGGGCAGGGTCGCTCTGCGTCCTCCGCGCCTCCTCCGCGATCTCCGCGGTCATCCTTGCTGGCCTTGCGGCCGGACACGCCGGCTAAGGCAGCACCCCGGTGAACTCGACTTCGATCGGGCCGGTCATCAGGACGTGGCCGTCGGACTCGCGCCACTCGATCTCGAGGTCGCCGCCGGTCAATTCGACACGGGCCTTGCGATCGGCCAGGCCGCGGCGCGCGGCGGCGACCAGGGCGGCGCAGGCGCCGGTGCCGCAGGCGCGGGTCTCGCCCACGCCGCGCTCCCAGACGCGCAGGCGGATGTGGTCCCGCGAGACGATCTCGGCGAAGTTCACGTTGGTCCGCTCGGGGAACAGCCGGTGGTGCTCGATCATCGGCCCCACCTGGCGCACCGGCGCGGCGGCCACCTCGGGCACGAAGAACACCACGTGCGGATTGCCCATGTTCACGCAGCCGGGGGTGTGCAGCACCGGGTCGTCGATCGGCCCGACCTGGAGCTCGATGCCGCGGGTGTCCATCTCCTCGGCCAGGGGGATGTCGCGCCAATCCAGGCGTGGGGGGCCCATGTCGACCCGCACCTGCCGCTCGCCCACCCGCTCGGCGACCAGCGGTCCGGCCGCGGTGGCGATGGTGACCCGGTCGCGCCCGCCCGCCTCGGCCAAGAGCCAGCCCACGCAGCGGGTGGCGTTGCCGCAGGCGGCCACCTCGCCGCCGTCGGCGTTCCAGATGCGCATGAAGGCGTCGGCGCCCTCGCCCGCCGGCTCGATGGCGATCAGCTGGTCGCAGCCGATGCCGGCGGCGCGGTCGGCGATAGCGCGCACCTCCGCCTCCGTCGGCGCGAACGGCGCCGAGCGCGCCTCGACTACGACGAAGTCGTTGCCCGTCCCGTTCATCTTGAGAAACGGCCGTCCCATGGCGCCCATATAGTGCAGCTGCGCCCAATGCGGGACCCTGTCCGTGAGGTCCGTGGTCAATGGCATGCGGGATCGGGGAGCCTGCGTTTCGAAGGGGGAGCCACGGACCTCACCGACGGGAATGCCAGGCGAGGCTCGAGGCGTTAGAGGTAGTCGAAACAAGGAGGCCCCCATGGACGAAGCCGGCGTTTCCAAGCTGCAGGCCCTGAAGGTCCAGGGCGAGGGCATGATCCGCGAGCAGGCGCTGGTCGCCGGCGACTGGGTGGACGGCCAGGGCCGCATCGAGGTGGAGGATCCGGCCGAGGAGACGGTGATCGGCCATGCGCCCAAGCTGTCGGCCGCGCAGGTGGAGACCGCCGTCAAGGCCGCCTCGGACGCCTTCCCGGCCTGGGCCGGGATGCGCGAGTTCGAGCGCGCGGCGATCCTGCGCCGCTGGGGCGAGCTGATCGACCGCGACATCGACGGCCTGGGCGCCCTTCTGTCCTTGGAGAACGGCAAGCCCTTCGCCGAGGCCCGGGGCGAGATCGGCTACGCCAACCAGTTCGTGAAGTGGTTCGCGGGCGAGGCCGAGCGGCTGAACGGCGCCTGGATCCCCAGCCCCACCGCCCACGACCGCATCCTGGCGATGAGGCAGCCGGTGGGGCCGGTGGCCGCCATCACCCCCTGGAATTTCCCCGCCGCCATGATCACCCGCAAGGTGGCGCCCGCCTTCGCCGCCGGCTGCACGGTGGTCTTGAAGCCCGCCTCGGCGACCCCGTTCAGCGCCCTGGCCCTGGCCGCCCTGGCGCTCGAGGCCGGCGTCCCGCCCGGCGTCTTCAGCGTGATGACCGGCGAAAGCGGTGTGATCGCGCCGGTGCTGACCTCCTCGCCCCTGCTGCGCAAGCTCTCCTTCACCGGCTCGACCGGCGTCGGGCGCGAGCTGATGGCCGCCTGCGCGCCCACCCTCAAGCGCCTGTCGATGGAGCTGGGCGGCGCCGCGCCCCTGATCGTGTTCGAGGACGCCGACCTGGAGCTGGCGGTCGCCGAGACCGTCAAGGGCAAGTTCCGCTGCGCCGGCCAGACCTGCGTCTGCCCCAACCGCGTCTATGTGCACGTCGACATCTACGACGCCTTCCTGGAGAGGCTGACCGCCCGGGTGGCCGCCCTCAAGGTCGGCGCGCCCTTCGAGCCGGGCGCCGAGATCGGCCCGCTGATCGACCTGAAGGGACTGGAGAAGGTCGAGGACCATGTGCAGCGCACCGTGGCCCGGGGCGGCCGGGTGCTGACCGGGGGCGAGCGGCACGAGCGCGGCGGGCGCTTCTTCCAGCCCACGGTGCTGGACGGCGGCGACGAGACACTGTTCCGCGACGAGGAGACCTTCGGCCCGGTGGTGCCGGTGTTCCCCTTCCGCACTGAGGAGGAGGTGATCGCCCTGGCCAACGCCTCGGAGTTCGGCCTGGCCTCCTACCTGTTCAGCGAGAACCTCAACCGCGTGATGCGCGTGGCCGCGGCGATCGAGGCCGGCATGGTGGGCGTCAACGTCGGGCTGATGAGCAATGCGGCCAACCCCTTCGGCGGGGTCAAGCAATCGGGCTTCGGCCGCGAGGGCTCGATCTACGGCATCGAGGAGTACCTGCAGGTGAAGGCGGTGACCCTGGGGCTGCGCTGGGCCATGGGGCCAAAACCGGCGCCGCCCGTTTAGGTGGGCAGCGCAGGGAGCCCGACATGTCCGACCAGGCCAACTTCAACTTCGAGGAAGCCATGCACGGCGTGGCGGAGACCCGGACCGCGCTCGGGCGGGCCCAGGCCGGCGTGGATCGCCTGGAGCGGCTGCTGACCGAACGGCCCGCCGCCTTCGAGGCGGTCGCGGCGGCGGCGTTCCACTTGCGCGACCGGCTGGTCGAGGACCTGGGAACCCTGGAGGCGCAGCTGGCGCAGGCCGAGTCGGCCGTCGTCGCCGACGCCCAGCCGCACGCGCCCGGTCAGCGGGCGCGCCTGGCGGAGGGGCTCGGCGTCTCCCAAGGCGACATGAGGGCGCTGGGCGGGCAGTAGCGAAGGGCATTTCGGCCACACCGCTGATGCGCGCTCGCAACATCGGAACCGAATGTGAAAATCAGTTCGCGCGCCAGTTGATCAACGCCCGCGCCTAAGCTTCCATCCCCCGGGGCGCGGCGACGCCCTGGGAAACGCTCTCCATGAATCGTGACCAGAAGAATCTGGCGGCTGCGGTGGCGGCCGCCCTGGCGTTTGGTTTGGGCGCAGGGTTCCTGCTGGGCAAGGGCTCCGGGCCGCATCATCCCGGGCAGGCGGCCAATGTGGCGCACGAGGAGGCCGGGATCGCCTGGCCCTTCTTCGGCCATCCGCGCGCAGCCGACGCGCCGCGCCCGAGCCAGAAGAAGCCGGACGGCTTCGCGGTCTGGACCTGGCGGATCGACACCTCCCACGCCCAGCCGGTCGACTGCATCCGCATGACCCGGCCGCTGGATCCGGCCCGCAGCTATTCCGACTTCGTGCTGGTCTCGCCGCAGATCCAGGGTGCGCCGGCCGTCGCGGCGCGCGGCGACGAGATCTGCGTGGGGGGCCTGGGGCTGACCGACCGCCGCATCACCCTCCTGAAAGGCCTGCCCGGGGCCGGCGGCCAGACGCTGGCGGCCAACCAGGACGTCGACTTCACCGCCGGCGACAAGCCGCCCTACGTGGGCTTCGCGGGCGACGGGGTGATCCTGCCGCGCGAGGATTCCGACGGGATCGGCATCGACACCGTCAACATCAGCAAGCTGGCCATCGAGGTCTGGCGCGTGCCCGACCGCAACCTGGTGCGCCGCCAGATCGTCAAGACCGACCCCTCGGGCGAGGGCGACTATCCGTCCGACTACGAATCCCGTCCCGACGAGGAGGGCCAAGTGGTCTGGAAGGGGACGCTCGACGTCCACGGCGACGTGGCCCAGAAGTCCACCACCGTCTTTCCCCTGGGCGCGGTGCTGAAGGCGCTGAGCCCTGGCGGCTATGTGATCAAGGCCAGGGACGCCTCGGGCGGGCGGGCGATCAAGTCCGACAGCGACGATTCCGGCCAGCAGCCGGCCCAGGCCAGCCGCTGGGTGATGTTCACCGACATGGCCATCACCTCCTACTCCGGCTCGGACGGCCTGGATGCGGTGGTGCGCTCGCTGAAGTCGGCGCGGCCCATCCCCGGCGTGCGGGTGGCGCTGGTGGCCAACGACGGCGAGGACCTGGGCGCGGGGACAAGCGACGCCTCGGGCCGGGTGCGCTTCCCCCACTCGCTGCTGGGGGGCGAAGGCTCGTCCCACGCCAAGATGCTGATGGCCTATGGGCCTGAGGCCGACCTGGCCGTGCTGGACCTCGACCGCAGCCCCGTGGACCTGTCGGCCCAGGGCATCGGCGGCCGGCCCGAACCCGGCGCGGGCCTGACCGAGGGGCGCCAATCCAAGACGGCGGTGGACGCCTACCTCTATGCCGACCGCGGCATCTATCGGCCGGGCGAGACGGTGCATCTGGTGGCCATGGTGCGCGACCAGCGGGGCGTGGCGGTGAAGGACCGCAGGGGCGCCCTGGTGATCAAGCGGCCTTCGGGCGTGGTGTTCGCCAAGTACGACTTCGCCGGCGCCGACACCGGAGCCATCGCGCGGGACGTGGCCCTGCCGGCCGGCGCGCCGCGCGGGCGCTGGACCGCGACGCTTCAGATCGAGGGGATCGACGATCCGGCCGGCCAGCTCAGCTTCTCGGTGGAGGACTTCGCGCCCCAACGGCTGGCGGTGACGGTGCAGGGCCAGGACACGACGCCGCTGATGGCGGGCCAGACCCGCAGGATCGACGTCTCGGCGCGGTTCCTCTACGGCGCGCCCGGATCGGCCCTGCAGACCCAGGGCGAGGCGCGGATCAGGACCGATCCCAACCCCTTTCCCCAGTTCAAGGACTTCCAGTGGGGCGATAGCGAGAAGCCCTTCGACGAGAAGGCGCTCGACCTCACCTCGACGGTGACCGACGGCGCCGGCCACGCGGTGCTGGCGCTGGACTCGGGCGCGGCCGGCGACACCGACCAGCCGCTGGACGCCGCGGTGGTCGCCTCGGTGTTCGAGCCGGGCGGGCGGCCCGTGCGCGAGAGCGTGAACCTGAAGCTGCGCACCCGGCCGGTCTATCTGGGGGTCCGGACCATCCAGCCGGAGGGCGGCGGCGATCCTGCCGCCATGAGCCTGGACCTGATCGCGGTGGATGGCCTGGGCCGGCGCATCGCCGCCCAGGGCGTGGGCTGGACCCTGATCTCGGAGAACTGGGACTACGACTGGTTCCAGAAGGACGGCAAGTGGCAGTGGCGCCGCTCGAGCCGCGACAAGGTGGTGGCCAAGGGCGCGGTGAACATCGGCGCCGGCCCCGCCGCGCGGCTGGCCCGCCGGCTCGGCTGGGGCGACTACCGGCTGGTGCTGACCGGCCCGCAGGGCGCGCGCACGGCGGTGCGCTTCTCCGCCGGCTGGGGCGCGCCGGCCCAGGACGCCGAGGCGCCGGACGTGGTGCGCGTGTCGGCCGGGACCCGGAGCTACGTCCAGGGCGACTGGATCGACGTGACCCTGAAGGCCCCCTACGCGGGCGAGGCCGAGGTGGCGGTGGCCACCGACCACGTCATCGACTTCAAGACCCTGAGCGTCGGCAAGACGGGCTCCACGGTGCGCCTGAAGAGCTCGGACCTCTGGGGCGGCGGCGCCTATGTGCTGGTGACGGTGATCCAGCCGCGCGACCCCGTCGCTTCGCCCCGGCCGCACCGGGCGCTGGGCCTCGTCTATGTGCCGCTGGACCCCAAGGGCCGCAAGCTGACCGTCGATGTGCAGACGTCCGACCGCATCCTGTCGCACGCCGGCATCGACGTGCCCGTGCAGGTGCGCGGCCTGGGCTTCGGCCAGCGGGCGCGGGTGACCGTGGCGGCGGTCGACGAGGGCATCCTCAGGCTGACCAGGCAGGAGAGCCCCGATCCGGTGAAATGGTACTTCGGCAAGCGGGCGCTGGGCGTCGACTACCGCGACGACTACGGCCGGCTGCTGGACCCCAACCTGGGGGCGCCGGCCAACGTCAACTTCGGCGGCGACGAGATCGGCGGCGAGGGGCTGACCGTCACCCCGATCAAGACCGTGGCCCTGTGGTCGGGGGTGGTGATGACCGCGCCGGACGGCCATGCGACCGTGCACCTGCCGGCCCAGGCCGAGTTCAACGGCCAGCTGCGGATCATGGCGGTGGCCTGGACCGACCAGGCCGTGGGCGGCGGCGCGAAGGATCTGACCGTGCGCGAGCCGGTGATCGCCGAGCTGTCGCTGCCGCGCTTCCTGGCGCCGGGCGACACCGCCTTCGCCACGCTGGAGCTGCAAAACCTCGAGGGCAAGGTCGGCCAGTACCTGGCGCAGATCACCGCCCAGGGCGGGATCCTCGCGCCGTTCCGCAAGCTCTACGACCTGAAGCTGGGCCAGCACGTGATCGAGCGGGCGCCGCTGACCGCGCCGGCGTCGACCGGCGTCAGCCAGGTGCGCTTCGAGGTCTCGGGCCCGGGCTTCGCCCAGACCAAGACCTATCCCCTGCAGACGCGGCTGGGCTGGGGGCCGGTGACCCGCACCTTCACCGAGCTGCAGAAGCCGGGCGAGGCCTTCACCCCCTCGCCGGAGATGATGCGCGGCCTGGCCGCCGGCAGCGTGACCATGGAGGTCAGCTATTCGCCCTTCCGGGGCTTCGATCCGGGGCCGATCGCGGTGGCGCTGAGCCGCTATCCCTACGGCTGCACCGAGCAGCTGGTCTCCAGCGCCTATCCGCTGCTCTACGCCGGCGAGGTGTCCAAGGACCCGCGCCTGAGAGGCGTGGCGGCCAAGCTCGCCCAGGTGGTGGGCCAACTGCTGGACCGTCAGAGCCTGGACGGCGCCTTCGGGCTCTGGCGGGTGGGCGACGGCGAGGCCGATCCGTGGCTGGGCGCCTACGCCACCGACTTCCTGATCGAGGCGCAACGACGCGGCGTCGCCGTGCCCCAGGACGCCATCGACCGGGCGCTGACGGCCATGCGCCAGGTGTCGCGGCCCGACGGCTGGTCCAGCGCCGCCTATCGACTGACCTATCCGGACTGGTGGGCGGGGAACAAGGCCGCCTCCAAGGCGGCGACCCAGAGGATGCGCAGCCGCGCCTCGGCCTACGCCCTCTATGTGATGGCCAAGGCCGGCCACGGCGACCTGGCCCGCCTGCGCTGGTGGCATGACGTGCAGATGAAGGCCGAGCCCTCGCCCCTCGCGCGGGCCCAGGTGGCGGCGGGCCTGGCGATGATGGGCGACCAGGCGAGGGCCCACGACGGCTTCCGCCAGGCGACCCAGGCGCTGGGCTACAAGCGCCCGGCGCTCCGGATCGGGCCGGTGGTCTATGTCGACTCCGACGACTGGTACCAGACGCCGCTGCGCGACCTGGCCGGGGTGGTCGCCCTGGCTTACGAGTCCGGCGAGCCGGCCGTGGGCAAAGGCCTGCAGGGCCGCCTGGCAGACACGGTCAAGAACCCCGACGAGCTGACCACCCAGGAGGAGGCCCAGCTGCTGAAGGCCGCCCACTACATGCTGGCGGCGGCCGGCCAGATCCGCATCCAGGCGTCCGGCGTCGTGGCGCTGCCCGCCGCGGGCGGAGCGCCGCGCTGGGCGGTGGGGCGGCTGGCCGACGCCCGCTTCGTCAACGGCGGGACCGGCGGCCTCTACAGGACCGTGACGGTGCGCGGCTCGCCCCTGGCCGCGCCGGGGGCCGAGAGTCACGGCCTCAGCATCTCCAAGAGCTTCTACAGCTTCACCGGCGACCCGATCGATCCGGCGTCCCTGCGCCAGGGCGAGCGGCTGATCGTCAAGGTGGCCGGCGGCAACGACCAGGGCCGCACCCTGCCCCTGGTGGTCGACGACGCCCTGCCGGCCGGCTACGAGATCGAGATGACCCTGGGCCCCGACGACGCCCAGCACGGTCCGTTCAGGTTCCTGGGCCAGCTGTCGCAAACCACCGCCGAGGAGTCGCGGGACGACCGCTTCGTGGCGGCCATGAACGCGCCCGGCGGCCGCGGCTTCGCCGTCGCCTATGTGGCCCGCGCGGTGACTCCCGGGGACTTCTACCTGCCGGGCGCGGAGGCCAGGGACATGTACCACCCGTCCCTGTTCGCCCACACCGAAGGCCGGCGCACCAAGATTGCGCCGGTCGGCTGATGGCCGGCAAGCCGAGAGCGGCCGCCTCCCTCGGTTGGGAGGCGCAGGGACTCCGCGCCATCGTCGTCGCCCTGATGGCGCTGGTCGCCCTGGAGGCCGCCGCCGCGACGCTGGACGCGATCTTCCCGCCGGACCTGTCGCGGCTGCAGCGGGCCTCGCCGGTGGTGCTGGATCGCCACGGCGGCTGGCTGCGGGCCCTGCCGGTGGAGGGGGGCCGCTGGCGCATCCGGGCGGATCTGGACCGCACCGATCCCAGCTTCCTGCGCCGGCTGGTGGCCCTGGAGGACGCCCGCTTCGCCGAGCATCATGGGGTCGACGGCCTGGCGGTGGCTCGGGCGGTGGTCTCACTGGCGGTCCACGGACGGGTGGTCTCGGGCGCCTCGACCCTGACCATGCAGACGGCGCGATTGCTGGAGCCGCGGCGGCGCACCCTCGGCGCCAAGCTGATCGAGATGGTCCGCGCCCTGCAGATCGAGGCGCGGCTCGACAAGCGCCAGATCCTGGCGGCCTATCTGACCCTGGCGCCCTATGGCGGCAACCTGGAGGGCGTGCGGGCCGCCTCGCTCGCCTATTTCGGCCACGAGCCCGAGACCCTGACGCCGGGCGAGCAGGCGCTGCTGATCGCCCTGCCCCAGTCGCCCGAGGCCCGCCGGCCCGACCGCCATCCCGAGGCCGCCGCCCGCGCCCGCGCCCGGGTGCTGCGGCGGATGGCGCGCGCGGGGCTGCTGAGCCGCCTGGACGCCGGCGAGGCGGCGGCCGATCCCCTGCCCAGGCGCGCGCCCTTCCCGGCCCTGGCCTGGCATGTCTCGGGCGAGCTGGCCCGGGCCGCCCCGTCCGGCCAGGCCACCGTGATCTCGACCATCGACGCGCCCCTGCAGCGGCGGCTGGAGGCCCTGGCGGCCAATGCGGTGAAGTCCCAGGGCCCCGAGACCACCGCCGCCGTCCTGGTCGTCGAGATCCGCACCCGGGCGGTGCGCGCCCTGGTCGGCTCGGCCGGCCGCGACCGCGCCGGCGGTTGGATGGACCTGACCACCGCCCTGCGCTCGCCCGGGTCGACCCTGAAGCCCTTCATCTACGGCTTCGCCTTCGACGAGGGGCTGGCCGCCCCCGACACGGTGATCGACGACGCGCCCACCCGCTTCGACGACTACCAGCCGCGCGACTTCGACAAGATGTTCCACGGCAAGGTCACGGTGCGCGAAGCGCTGACCAATTCGCTGAACCTGCCGGCGGTGGCCACCCTGGCCAAGGTGGGGCCGGCGGCCTTCGAGGCGCGGCTGCAGGCGGCCGGCGTGCGGCTGGCGCGCCCGCACGCGGCGGCGGTCGAGGCGGGCCTGCCGCTGGCGCTGGGCGGCGAAGGCCTGCGGCTGCGCGACCTCGCTCTGCTCTATGCGGCGCTGGGCGACGGCGGCGTGGCCAAGCCCCTGGCCTTCACCCAGGCCGAGGCGGCGCTGCGGCCCAACCAGCCGGGCGTGCGCCTGGTGCGCCCGGACACGGCGGCCGAGGTGCTCGACATCCTGCGCGAGACCCCCGCGCCCTCGGGCCGGGCGCCGGCCGCCCTCACCCGCCAGGGCCCGAAGATGGCGTTCAAGACCGGCACCTCCTACGGCTATCGCGACGCCCTGGCGGCGGGGGTGGCCGGCGGCTACGCCATCGTGGTCTGGACCGGCCGCGCCGACGGCGGCGCCCGCGGCGGCCTCACCGGCCGGGCGGCG
>JANWHQ010000053.1 GCA_025450315.1 Caulobacteraceae bacterium | reverse complement strand
GGCCGGCAAGCCCGACCACAAGATGGACAACACCCAGATGGTCGAGCACATCGTCGGCCTCGTCGAGCAGAGGGCCCGGCAGATCGAGGCCGAGAAGGCCCAAGGCGAACTGCAGGCCGCGGAGTAGGCCCCGCGTCACAAAACTGAGTCGGCGCGCGGCGATTCTGGACGCAAGCCGATTCGGAGTCCGTCTTGCCCCCCCGTTCCCTGCGCGTCGCCCTGTTCACGGGCAACTTCAACTACACCCGCGACGGCGCCACCCAGGCGCTGAGCCGGCTGGTCCGCCATCTGCGCGAGGATCGCCACGCGCAGGTGCGCATCTACGCCCCCACCGCGCCCGAGGCGCCCGCGGTGGAGGGGCTGTCGCCGATCCCCTCGGTGGCCCTGCCCGGCCGACCGGAATACCGCCTGGGCCTGGGCTTGACTCCGGCGCTCCGGCGCGACGTGGAGGACTTCGCACCCGACGTGGTCCATGTAGCGACGCCCGACATCGTCGGCTTCCAGGCTCAGCGGCTGGCCCGCCGCATGGACCGCCCCATGGTGGCCAGCCTGCACACGCGCTTTGAGACCTACCTGACCTACTACGGCCTGGGCTTCCTGGAGCCGGTGATGGAGCAGCGGCTGCTGGAATTCTACGGGCGCTGCGACCAGGTGCTGGTCCCCACCCTGGCCACGGCGTCCTGGCTGAGGCGTTCGGGCGTGGGCGCCAAGGTGCGGATCTGGAGCCGCGGCGTCGATCGCATCCAGTTCCATCCCTGCCGCCGCGATCCCGCCTGGCGCCAGAGTCAGGGCCTGGACGCCGACGACATGGCGGTGCTGTTCTTCGGCCGGGTGGTGCTGGAGAAAGGCCTCGGAGTCTTCGCCGACGCCTTCGACCGGCTGAAGGCGGGCCGTAGGGACGTGCGGGCGCTGATCGTCGGCGACGGGCCCGCACGGGCGTGGATGGCCCAGCGGCTGCCGGAGGCGGTGTTCACCGGCTTTCTGGGCGGCACCGACCTGGCCAGGGCCGTCGCCAGCGCCGACGTGCTCTTGAACCCCAGCGCCACCGAGGCCTTCGGCAACGTGAACCTCGAAGCCATGGCCAGCGGCCTGCCGGTGATCTGCGCAGACGTGCCGTCCAGCCGCTTTCTGGTGCGCCATGAGGAGACGGGGCTGCTCTGCCCGCCCGCGGACGCCGCCGCCTATGCCGACGCCCTGAGGCGGATGGCCGCGCGGCCGGCCTGGCGCTCCAGGCTCGGCGCCGCCGCCCGCACCGCCAGCCGCGCCTTCAGCTGGGATGCGGCGCTGTCGAGCGTGGTCGACAGCTACGAGGCCGCCATCGAGGCCCACCGCCGCCCGCTCGTCGCCCGCCAGCGGGCCCTGGCGGCCTGATCGCAACTTGCGCTGGCGGCCCCAGGTTCTTAGCTAGCCGCCGCCATGCGTCTGCCCCAAGCCAAGCTCGATTCGGTGCTCGACCGCTTCCACGAGGTGGAGGCCCGCATGGGCGCCGCGTCCGACGGGCCCGAGATCGCCCGGCTGGGCAGGGAGTACGCCGAGCTGAAGCCGGTCGTCGAGGCGGTCCGGGGGCTGGCCCACGCCCGCGCCGAGGCCGCCGAGCTGGACGAGATGGCGGGCTCGGACGACGCCGACATGGCCTCCCTGGCCGCCGAGGAGCTGGATCAGCTGAACGCCCGCCTGCCCGATCTGGAGCGGCAGGTGGCCCTGCTCCTGGCGCCGCGCGACAAGGACGAGAACGCCTCGGTGATCCTGGAGGTGCGGGCCGGCACCGGCGGGGACGAGGCGGCCCTGTTCGCGGGCGACCTGTTCCGCATGTACCAGCGCTACGCCCAGCGCCGCGGCTGGAAGGTCGAGGTCGACAGCGTCTCCGAAGGGGAGATGGGCGGCTACAAGGAGATCATCGCCTCGATCACCGGCGACGGCGTGTTCGGCCGGCTGAAGTTCGAGAGCGGCGTGCACCGCGTCCAGCGGGTGCCCGAGACCGAGGCCCAGGGCCGCATCCACACCTCGGCCGCCACCGTCGCGGTGCTGCCCGAGCCCGAGGACGTCGAGATCGAGATCAACGACAACGACCTGCGCATCGACACCTACCGGTCGTCCGGCGCGGGCGGCCAGCACGTGAACAAGACCGACTCCGCCGTCCGCATCACCCACCTGCCCACCGGCATCGTGGTGACCTCCTCGGAGAAGTCACAGCACCAGAACCGCGCCAAGGCCATGAAGGTGTTGAAGGCGCGCCTCTACGACCGGCAGCGCGAGGCCATCGATTCCGCCCGGGCCGACGCCCGCAAGAGCCAGGTGGGCTCGGGCGACCGCTCCGAGCGCATCCGCACCTACAACTTCCCGCAAGGCCGGGTGACCGACCACCGCATCAACCTGACCCTCTATTCCCTGCCCAAGGTGATGGAGGGCGAGATCGACGAGCTGTTGGACGCCCTGATCGCCGAGGACCAGGCCGCGAGGCTGGCCAGCCTCGAGGAGGAGTTCGCCTGACCCAGGCGCCGGACATCCGTTTCCGGCGGCTCGCCGAGGCCGACATCCCTCTCCTCTGCGATTGGCGCAACCGGCCGCACATGCGCCGCTTCTACCAGAAGACCCCGCTGAGCCTGGCGGAGGCGCGCGAGAAGCTGACGCCCAGGATCACCGGCGAGGACCCGACCCTGGCCCATATAGCCTCGGTGGATGGCCGTCCGATCGGCTATGTGCAGAGCTACCTAATCATGGACACGCCAAGCTACGCCCAAGAGATCGGCGTCCGCGACGGCATCGGCATGGACTATTTCATCGGCGAGCCGGCGTTGATCGGGCGCGGTCTGGGACGGGCCATGCTGGCGACCTATCTCAGGGAAATTCTATTCCCGTCCTTCCCCGGCGAGAACCGCTGCATCGTCTGTTACGAGCTCGCCAACCTCGCCAGTCGGCGGGTGCTGGAGGCGGTCGGATTTCTCTTTGACCGCGAGGTGATGGAGGGCGGCGTCCCCAGCGGACTGATGATCCTCGGCCGCCCCGCCTAGACGCGTTCCGAAAAGTGGGAACCGGTTTTCGGAACAAGACGCGCGTCCATACCAGGACCTACTTCGGCGCCGGCTCGCCGACGGTGTCGGCCATGACCGCCCCCCGGCGGCCCAGTGGCAAGGGAGCCCCCGTGGTGGAATCCACCGCCGTCTGATGTTCGATCTCGGCGTTCAGCTCCGCCCCGAACAGCACGATCACCACGCTCATCCACAACCAGGTCATCGCCCCCGCCGCCGCGCCGAACGAGCCGTAGGTCCGGTCATAGTGGGCGAGGTTGGACATGTACCAGGAGAAGGCCAGCGAAGCGGCGATCCACAGCACCGACGCGACCACCCCGCCCCAGCTCACCCATCGCCAGCGGGCGTGCTCGCGACTGGGCCCATAACGATAGACCACCGACAGCACCCCGATCATCAGCAGCGCCAGCACCGGCCAGCGCAGGATGTCGAGCACGGGGTCCAGCTCTTTCAGCCTCGGCGCGATCACCGGCACGGCGACCACGGTGGCCACGGCGACCAGCAAGAGGCCGAGGCCGCCGACCGTGAAGGCCAGGGAATGCAGGGTCAGCCGCAGGAAGCTGCGTTTCTCGGTCTCGCCGTAGGCGACGTTGAGCCCGTTCAGGAACGCCTTCATGCCGTTGTTGGCGCTCCACAAGGAGAGCAGCAGGGTGATGACGAAGGCGACGCTGAGGGTCGAGCCCCGCGTCTCGGAGGTGCGGATCATCTGGGCGCCGATGAACACCACCGCGTCGTGCGGGACGACCATGGCCAGGGCCTCGATATGCTTCACCGCGTCGTGGAAGTCGGCGAACAGGCCATAGAGCGCCACGAACGCCGCCAGCCCCGGGAACAGCGACAGGAGGGCGAAGAAGGTCACCCCGCCGGCGACCGAGGCGATGTTGTCCTTGTTGAACGAGCGCCAGGTGCGCCAGAGGATGTCACGCCAGCCGCGCGGCGGGATCTGTTGGGGCGACCGGGCCGCCCGGCCGCGACCAGGCTGCAGCTGCTCGATCCGCCGCTCGCTGAGCGGGCGCCCGTCCTTCCCCCCGCGGGGCCAGAGCAGCAACACCGTCGCCAGCGCCAGCCAGGACGCCAAGCCCAGGTCGCGCGAGAGCGCGGCCGGCTTGCGCGCGGGTTTCGATCTGCTGAGGGCGAAGGGCATCGGCGCCTCGGGCGGGACCGATCTTCAACATTCTGGACGCCGCTGCGTTCCAGCTTGCCCGCCGCGCCCGGCTCGGGCAGTCAAGCCGCATGTCCGGCCGCATCGCCGCCCTCTATCGCCACCCGGTCAAGGGCTTCACGCCCGAACGCCTGGCCGGCGCCCAGCTGGAGTCCGGCTGCTTCTTTCCCTGCGACCGGATCTATGCGGTCGAGGACGGGCCCTCCGGGTTCGATCCCGACGCGCCGGCCTTTGTCCCCAAGACCCGCTTCGCCGTGCTGGCCAAGATCGCCGAGGTGGCCAAGGCCCGCTCGGCCTATGACGAGGGCTCGGGCGTGCTGCACGCGGAGGCCGAGGGCCTGGAGCCGTTCGACGGCCGGCTCGACCTGCCCGAGGGTCGCGAGGCCTTCGCCGCCTGGCTGGCCGGGCTTTTGGGCGACGCCGCAGCGGGGCCGCTGAGGGTGGTCCACGCCGCGGGCCACAGGTTCACCGATCACCCCACCGGCCATGTCTCGGTGATCAACCTGGAGAGCATCCGCGACCTGGAAGGCCGGATCGGCCAACCGATCGATCCCTTGCGCTTCCGCGCCAATCTCTACGTCGAGGGCTGGCCGGCTTGGTGCGAGCTGGAGGCTGCGGGACACCAGGTCGCGCTGGGCGGCGCGCGCGCCCGGGTGATGAAGTCCATCGTCCGCTGCGCGGCCACCGTGGTGAACCCTGAGACCGCCGAGCGGGACATCGATATTCCCGCGGCCCTGTTCGAGACCTACGGTCACGTGCTCTGCGGCGTCTATGTCGAGGTGACCGCGCCCGGCCGGGTGGCCCAAGGGGACGCGGCGATCCTATGACCACCCTCGTGCAGGCCTGGACCGCCGCCCGCGACCGGCTCAAGGCGGCGGGGATCGACACCCCGGTGATCGACGCCCGCCTGCTCCTGGAAGCGGCGGCCGGGGCCACCCGCGCGGACCTGCTCAACGATCCCCATCGCCTCCTTACCTTGGACCAGACCCAGGCCCTGGACGATTTCATGGCCCGCCGCGAACGCCGCGAGCCCATCGCCCACATCCTGGGCCGCAAGGGCTTCTGGAGCGTGATGCTGAACGTGGGGCCCCAGGTGCTGACGCCCCGGCCGGACACCGAGCTGGTGGTGATCGCCGCGCTCGAACGCCTGGAGCCCGGCAGGCCCGCCCGCATCCTCGATCTCGGAGTCGGCTCGGGCGCGATCCTGCTGGCCCTGCTCGCCGAGCGGCCGGCGGCCAAGGGGCTGGGCGTGGACATCTCCGAGGACGCCCTGGCCGTGGCCCGCGAGAACGCCTCCAACCTCGGCCTCGCCGGCCGCGCGGCCCTGCTGCGGGACGACTGGACGGCGGGCCTGGAGGACGAGGGCTTCGACCTGGTCGTCTCCAATCCGCCCTATATCCGCACGGGCGAGATCCCGACCCTGGACCCGGAGGTGCGCCAGTACGAACCCCTGGCGGCGCTGGACGGCGGCCCCGATGGACTGGACGCCTACCGCGAGCTGGCGCCCGGGATTCTGCGGGTGTTGAAGCCGGGCGGCGGCTTCGTGGTGGAGATCGGCCACGACCAGGGGCTGGCGGTGACGGAGCTGTTCCAGGCGGCCGGCGCGGCCGACATCGAGCTGCGTCAGGACCTGGGCGGCCGCGACCGTGTGGTCGCAGGCCGCAAGAAACCCCTTGGAATCACGGCGGACAATCGCTAGATCAAAAAGGGTCTCCACCCATCTTCGAAGGAGCTTCGGTCGAAAGCCTCACGGCTGACCGAACTTCGGCGGCGACAACGGCCTCGCCTGATGTGGGGGCGTGAGACGGAGAACACGGTCCTCGTCACACAAACGGCATGCGATGGCTTCGGCCGCCTGACCGGTGATGCGAGCGCCTTATGACGGTTCATCGACCAGATGAGAGATTTCAAGAACATGAAACGGCAGCGTAGCCGTAATCGTGGCGGCGGCGGGGGTGGCGGCGGCGGCGGCGGCAAGCCGCAGCACAACGCCAACCGGGCCTTCGACTCGAATGGGCCGGACGGCGTGAAGATCCGCGGCAATGCGCAGCACGTCTTCGAGAAGTACCAGCAGCTCGCGCGGGACGCGGGCGCGGCGGGCGATCGGGTGCTGGCCGAGAACTATTTGCAGCACGCCGAGCACTATTTCCGGGTGCTGAGGGCGGTGCAGCCCCAGCGGCCGGCCGCCGAGATCATCGGCCGCGACGCCTTCACCTCGGGTATCGACATCGACTTCGAGGACGAGAACGGCGGCGGCGCCGAGGCCATGGAAGGCGAATCCGTCGAGGCCTCCTCCGAGGATGGCGGCGAGAACCGCCAGGGCGACCGCCAGGAGCCGCGCGGCGAGAACGGCCGCCAGGATTACCGCGATCGCGGCGAATACCGCGGCGACCGGCGTCCCGACTACCGCCGCGACGAATACCGCCAGGACCGGCCCGAGGGCCGCCAGGGCGAGCGCCCCGAAGGGCGCCAGGACGGCAACCGCGACCAGGGCCGCTACGAGGGCCGCCGCGACGAGCGGCCCTATCGCGACGACCGCCCGGCCCAGAATGCGGGTCAGGGCCAAGGCCAGGGTCGTGACCGCGTCCGGGATCGGGACCGCGGCTACCGCGACGACCGCCCCCGCGACCGGGACCGCTTCGAGGGCCAGGGCCGCTCCGAGAACCGCCCGCGCGAGGCATCCGATCCCCTGCCGGTGGTCGAGCCGGAGGCCACGCCCCTGCCCCGCGCCGCCGAGGACGCCTCCCACACCCTGCGCTCGCAGGATGGCGGCTTCAGCCCGGCTCCGGCCTTCCTGCAGGCCCGGCCCGAAGCGCCGGCCGGCGGCGACGAGCCTGAGGCCGCGCCCGAACCGCGTCGCCGCCGCACCCGCGCGCCGCGTGCGGCCGCCGGGGACGCCCCGCCCCCCGCCGACGAGAGCTGATCGGCCGGCCGGCGCCCATGAGTGGGCGCGGCCGCCGCGATCCACTACATAGGCGGCCATGAGCCTCGATCTCGCCGACGCCGACGCCGCGGCGGCCCTGGCGGCCGACGCCGTGGGGCTGCCCCGCGGCGCGCGCGTGGTGGCGGCCATGTCGGGGGGCGTGGACTCCACCGTCGCCGCGGCCCTGCTGAAGCGCGCCGGATACGACGTCGTCGGCGTGACGCTGCAGCTCTACGATCACGGCGCGGCGATCCATAAGAAGGGCGCCTGCTGCGCCGGCCAGGACATCCACGACGCCCGCCTCGCCGCCGAGCGGATGGGCGCGCCGCATTACGTGCTGGACTACGAAAGCCGCTTCAGGGAGGCGGTGATGGAGGATTTCGCCGACGCCTATCTGCGCGGCGAGACGCCGATCCCCTGCATCCGATGCAACCAGACGGTCAAGTTCCGCGACCTGCTGCAGATCGCCCGCGACCTGGGGGCCGAGGCCCTGGCCACCGGCCACTACGTCCGCCGCGCCGAGGGCCGGGCCAGCGCCGAGCTGCACCGCGCGGCCGATCCCAGCCGAGACCAGAGCTATTTCCTGTTCGCCACCACCCGCGAGCAGCTGGATTTCCTGCGCTTCCCCCTGGGCGCCATGCCCAAGACCGAGGTGCGCGCCGTCGCCTCGGGCCTCGGCCTGAAGGTCGCCGCCAAGCCCGACAGCCAGGACATCTGCTTCGTGCCGGAAGGCCGCTACACCACCATCGTCGACAGGCTGCGCCCGCAAGGCGCGATCCCCGGCGACATCGTGCACCTGGACGGCCGGGTGCTGGGCCGCCACGAGGGCGTCACCCGCTACACCGTCGGCCAGCGCCGCGGCCTGAACGTCGCGGTGGGCGAGCCGCTGTTCGTCGTGCGCCTGGACGCCGCCCGCCGCGAGGTGATCGTGGGGCCGAGAGAGGCGTTGCTGACCCGCAGCCTGACCCTGAAGGAGACCAACTGGCTGGGTGATGAGCCGTCGCTTGAGCGGGCGGCGGCGGCCGGGGTCCCGGTGCTGGCCCGCGTGCGCTCCACCCGGCCGCCGTCCGAGGCCCGGCTGGTCCTCGAGGACGGCGCGCCCGCGGTGGTGTTCGACCGGCCGGAGGAAGGCGTGTCGCCCGGCCAGGCCTGCGTGCTCTACGACGCCGGCGGCGGCTCGCGGGTGCTCGGCGGCGGCTTCATCGCCGCAACGACCGCGGCCGGCTAGGCCGCCACGGCCTGGCGCCGCACCATCCTGGAGAAGTCGTCCATCAGCGAGAAGGTGATGTTGCCGGGCGTATAGCGGTGCTCGCCGATCTCGCCGACCGGCGTCACCTCGGCGGCGGTGCCGGTGACGAACACCTCGGAGAAGGTCCCCAGCTCCTCGCCCGGAATGTGCCGCTCGACCACCTCGAAGCCCATCTGCTTGGCCAGGCCGATCACCGAGCGGCGGGTGATGCCGTCCAGGAAACAGTCGGGCTTGGGCGTGTGGATCACCCCGTCGCGCACCAGGAAGATGTTGGCGCTGGTGGTCTCGGCGACATAGCCGCGCCAGTCGAGCATCAGGGCGTCCGAGTAGCCGTCCTTTTCGGCGGCGTGCTTGGAGATGGTGCAGATCATGTAGAGGCCCGCGGCCTTGGCCGAGGTGGGCGCGGTCTCGGGCGAGGGGCGCTTGTACTTGGCGTAGGTCAGGCGGATGCCCTTGCGCAGCTGGGCGGCGTCGTAATAGGCGCCCCAGGGCCAGGTGGCGATGGCGACATGGGTCCGGGTGGCCTGGGCCGAGACACCCATCTGCTCGGGCCCGCGCCAGGCCAGCGGTCGGACGTAGCAGTTGTCGAGGCCGTTGCTGGCCGCGGTCTGCTTGCAGGCCTCGTCGATCTCGGCCACCGTGAACGGGATCTGGAAGTCCAGGATTTCGGCCGAGCGGAACAGGCGCTCGTTGTGTTCGGTCAGCTTGAAGATCTCGCCGTCATACATCCGCTCGCCTTCGAACACGCAGGACGCATAATGCAGGGCGTGGGTCAGCACGTGCACCTTCGCTTCGCGCCAGGGGACGAGTTCGCCGTCCATCCAGATCCAGCCGTCGCGGTCGTCGAAGGGAACGAGGGACATCTATGAGGGCCTCCTTTCGCCGCGTTCTTAGAAACCGCCGGGCAAAAGGCGTCAACCCAAACGCCCCGGGGCGGCCCGCGCGATGAGCGGGGTCCCCGATCCCCGCCTGATCCTGCGCGAACAGGAGCTGGACGCCGGCCTGGAGCTGCTGCTGCTGGCCGAATCCACGCTGTGGGCCGCCACCGACGCGGCCCTGGAGCCCGAAGGCAAGGGCCTGGGGCGCAGCCACTACCGCACCCTGTTCCTCCTGAAGCGCCGGCCGGGCCTGGGCGTGCGCGAACTGGCGCGGATGACGGCCCTGTCCAAGCAGGGGGCCAGCCGGACGCTGGGCGAGTTGGTCAAGCTGGGCCTGGTCGAGAAGGGCGCGGGCGAGGCCGACGCCCGGCGCAAGCCCGCCCGGCTCACCAAGGAAGGCGCCGCCGTCGAGGGCAGAGTCTCCGAACGGCTGCGTTCGCTCCTGGCCCGGGCCTACCGCTCCGGAGGCCTGGACGCCGTGGCCGGGGCGCGGCGGATCCTGACCGCCCTGGCCGGCGGACGGCTGGCCATCGGCCGGCCCGAGCCGGAGATCTAGGGCATGACGCGCATCGACCCGGCCGAGGCGCCGCACCTCCTGATCGTCGACGACGACGACCGCATCCGCGAGCTGATCAAGCGCTACCTGGCGCGCGAGGGCTTCCGCATCACCACCGCCGCCCACGCCGTGGCGGCGCGCCGGATGCTGGAGCTGTTCGACGTCGACCTGCTGGTGCTGGACGTGATGATGCCGGGCGAGAGCGGATTCGAGCTGACCCACTGGCTGCGCGGCCAGCCCGGCGCCAAGGGGCGCATCCCGGTGCTGATCCTGACCGCCCGCGACCAGCCCACCGACCGCATCGAAGGCCTGAGCCTGGGCGCGGACGACTATCTGGCCAAGCCGTTCGAGCCCCAGGAGCTGGTGCTGCGCATCGGCGCGATCCTGAGGCGGACGGGCGGGCGCTCGGCGGCGCCCAAGCGGCTGTCCTTGGGCGAGTGCCTGTTCGACGCCGAGCGCGGCGAGCTGTTCCGGGGGGAGGCCCTGGTCCGGCTGACCGAAGCGGAGGCCCAGCTGCTGAAGCGCCTGGCGCGCGCGCCCCATGCGCCGGTCGAACGCCATCTGCTGGGTTCGGATGGCGGCGAGGCGGGCGGCCGGGCGGTGGACATCCAGGTCACGCGGCTGCGACGCAAGATCGAATCCGATCCCAAGAACCCCCGCTATCTGCAGACCGTGCGGGGCGTCGGCTACATGCTGGCGCCGGACTGATGGCCCAGGTCCGGCTCCGACGCATCGGCCGGATGCTCTGGCCGCGGCAGCTCAAGCGCTGGCTGCCCCGCTCGCTGTTCGGGCGCTCGCTGTTGATCATCGTGCTGCCCATCGCCCTGATGCAGGCGGCGGTGACCTGGGCCTTCTTCGACGCCCACTGGGAGACGGTGACCGATCGGCTGGCCGACAGCCTCGCCGGCGACGTCGCCGACCTGACCCAGAGCTATATGACCGATCCCGGGGCCGCCCATTTCGTGCGCCTGCAGCAGCAGGCCGAGCGTTACATGGACCTGTCCCTGGCGCTGCAGCCCGGCAAGGCCCTGCCCACCGAACGCCGCCGCGCCTTCTTCGCCGCCCAGGTGGACCGCCCGTTGCGCCGCGCCCTGGCCGAGCGGCTGGAGCGTCCGTTCTGGTTCGACACCACCCGCTATCCCGCCTACGTCGACATCCGCGTGCAGCTGCCGGACGGCGTCCTGAGGGTGCTGGCGCCGCGCGACCGGGCCGTGGCGGCCCAGGCCGGCGCCTTCGTCATGTGGCTGGCGGGGGCCACCCTCCTGCTGTCGGCGGTGGCGGTGCTGTTCATCCGCAACCAGGTGCGGGCCATCGAGCGGCTGGCGGCGGCGGCCGAGGCCTTCGGCCGGGGCGTGGACGTACCGAACTTCCGCCCGCACGGGGCCACCGAGGTGCGCCAGGCCGCCAGCGCCTTCATCGCCATGAAGAGCCGCATCCAGCGCTACATCGACCAGCGCACCGCGCTTCTGGCCTCGGTCAGCCACGACCTGCGCACCCCCCTCACCCGCCTGAAGCTGGAGCTGGCCCTGGCCAGGCCCTCGGACCGCATCCGCGCCATGGGGCGCGACGTGGCCGAGATGGAGCACATGATCGACGAGTATCTGGCCTTCGCCCGCGGCGAGGCCGGCGAGAACGCCGAGGCGGCGGCGCTGCGCCCGCTGCTGGTCGAGATCTGCGACGGCGCGCGCCGGGCCGGGGCCGAGGTGGAGCTGGATGCCGATCCGGCGCTGACGGCGGTGGTGCGGCCCAACGCCGTCAAGCGGGCCATGGCCAATCTGGTGATGAACGCCGCCGCCCATGGCGGGCGCCTGAAGGTGCGGGCCGCCGCGATCGCAGGCGGCCGGGTGGAGATCACCGTTGACGACGACGGTCCCGGCATTCCGCCCGAGCGCTACGAGGACGCCTTCCGGCCGTTCCAGCGGCTGGACGAGGCCCGCAACCAGAACGCCAAGGGCGTGGGGCTGGGGCTGGCGATCGCCCGCGACGTCGCCCGCGGCCACGGCGGCGACGTAATCCTGGCGCAGAGCCCTCTGGGGGGTCTTCGGGCCACTGTCACGCTCCCAGGCTGAGCTTACCTCGATTTAACTAGGCCCGGCCGTGATGCGGCGCGACAACCCCGAACAGGCGGGGAGACTCAAGTGTCGCTGGCGCTCTCGACCCTGATCTACGAATGGCGCCGCTACCTGGCGGCCGTCATCGCCCTGGCGTTCTCCGGCCTCCTGATCCTGGCCGAGGTCGGCATGTTCGTCGGCATCGGCAAGTCGTTCACGGCCACCATCGACCGCTCGCCGGCCGACATCTTCGTCATCGCGCCCAAGGCCGAGAGCCTGATGAACGACAACGCCAGCCTGCCCCGGCGCATCATGCCCTTGATCTACCTCGACCCGGACGTGGTCCAAGTCGCCGACCTGGCCGGCTCGGGCGCCATGTTCCGCAATTTCCCCAAGGCGGGCGACAAGGTGAAGCAGGAGTACGTCCAGCTCATGGCCGTGGACCTGCAACCGGGGGCCGTGACCTGGCCCACCGACTACGGGCCCGACCTGCGCCAGGCCCTGTCCGAGCCCTTCTCGGTGGCCATCGACGAGACGGCGCTCAAGCAGCTCGGGGTCAAGTACGGCGACCGGGCGATCCTGAACGGTCACATCGTCCACGTCCGCGCGATCCTGCACAACTACGCCAACGTCAACCGGCCGATGCTGACCCTGTCGCGCGACAGCCTCAGCCTGATCGGCCAGCAGCCCGACCCCGACCGCTCCGGCCCCCTGCTGGTGCGCATCCGCGATCCCAAGCAGGCCGTCGAGGTCCGCGACCAGCTGAACGCCATGGGCAAGGGGCAATTCCGCGCCTGGACCAAGAAGGAGCTGGCCGACGCCAACGACAAGGCCCTGATGAAGGAGCAGATCATCGGCCTGATGATGAACTTCACCATCATCCTCGGCTTCTGCATCGGCGTCGGCATTACCTGGCAGACCCTGCGCGGCGCCATCCTGGCCAACATCAAGGAGTTCGCCTCGCTGCGGGCGCTGGGCGTCTCGGTGGGCGCGTTGAGGCGCGTGGTGCTGGAGCTGGCCTTCTGGGTCGGGGTCGTCGGTCTGATGGCCACCGGCGGCTTCGTCTGGCTGGTGGCCAAGCTGGGCGAGGCGGGCGGCGTGCCCATGGCCTTCCCGCCCGAGTACATCGCCATGGCGGTGGCGCTCCTGATGATCATCGCCGTCGGCTCGGGCCTGCTCTCGCTGGGCATCCTGAAGAAGAGCCAGCCCGCGGACCTGCTCAGATGAGCCGTGTCGCCCTCGATGCCCGCGGCCTGGTCAAGGCCTTCAAGAGCGGCCGCTCGAAGATCGAGGTGCTGAAGCAGGTCGATTTCCAGGCCAACCATGGCGAGCTGTCGCTGGTGATGGGCCCCTCCGGCTCAGGCAAGTCGACCCTGATGGCTTGCATGTCGGGCCTGCTGCGTCCCGACGCCGGTCAGGTTTCCGCGCTCGGCCAGGACCTCTGGAAGCTGAGCGAGAGCAGGATCGACCGCTTCCGCCTGGATCACTGCGGCTTCGTGTTCCAGGGCTTCAACCTGTTCCCCGCCCTCACCGCCCAGCAGCAGGTCGAGGTGGTGCTGAAGTATCAGGGCGTGTCGCGCAGCCAGACCCGCGAGCGTGCGTCGCGGGCGCTGGCCGAGGTGGGCCTGAAGCCGCGGATCCGGCAGCGGCCATCCGAGCTCTCCGGCGGCGAGAAGCAGCGGGTGGCCATCGCCCGGTGCCTCGCCAAGTCGCCCCAGCTGATCTTCGCCGACGAACCCACCTCGGCGCTGGACGGCGAGAACGGCCAGATCGTGATGAAGCTGCTGCATCGCGCGGCCAAGGAGCACGGAGCGGCGGTGATCTGCGTGACCCATGACGTGCGGCTCGAGGTCTACGCCGACCGCGTCATCCATCTCGAGGACGGCCAGATCCTGGAATCCGCGCATGCGGGACCCTCTGGCGGCGCGCCGGCCCTGACAGAGGCTACATGAGCATGTTTCGCAAGGTTGGATTCTGGCTGGGCCTGCTGGCCGTCATCGTGGTGGGGGTGGGGGGCCTGGCGGTCGCCCGCATGCAGGCCCAGAAGGCCCATGCCGAGGCGGCGGCCAAGGCGCGTCCGCTGGACACCCCCTATGCGGCCATCGCCAGCGGCAAGGCCGATGTCGAAGGCGGCGTGATCCAGGTCGCCGCCCGCACCGCCGGCATCATCCGGCAGGTTTTCGTCCAGGAGGGCGACACCGTGCGCAAGGGTCAGGTCCTGGCCCGGCTCGAGGACGAACAGCCGCGCCTGGCGGCCCAGACCGCCGCCGCCAACCTGGCCCAGGCCAAGGCCCAGATCGACGCCCTGAACGTCCAGCTTCACGCCGCCCAGCGCGAATATGCCCGCCTGGAGCGGCTGGCGCCTTCGAACTTCGTCGCCGTCCAGGACCTCGACAAGGCCAAGGACGCCGTGGCCAGCGGCGAAGCGGGCCTGGAGACCCAGAGGGCGGTGATCGCCACCACCGGCGCCCAGCTCGCCCAGGCGAACTACAATCTCGAACTGACCTACATCCGCGCCCCGGCGAACGGGAAGATCGTGCGCCGCTACGCCAATCCCGGCGCGGGCGCCTCGACCCTGAACGTGTCGGACATGTTCGACCTGGAGCCGGACACGGCCCGCATCGTCCGCGCCGAGATCGCCGAGGCCGCCCTGCCCTCGGTGAACGTCGGCCAGGAAGCCGAGCTGACTCCGGAGGCGGACCAGAGCAAGGTCTTCGTCGGCAAGGTGCTGCGGCGCTCGGAGATGTTCGGCGCGCGCAAGCTGCAGTCCGACGACCCCTCGGAGAAGACCGACGAACGGGTGGTCGAGGTGGTGGTTTCGGCCGACACCGCGCCCTTCCTGATCGGCCAGCGGGTGCTGGTGAAGTTCATGAAGCCGGGCAAGATCGCCACCGGTTCGCGCGAGCCGATCCGCCACATCGGTTGAATCTTATAACCGTCCGTGAGTTGCATCCCGCCGCTCCCCGTCGCAGACTTCGCGTCGGGGAGGAAACGGACATGAGAATCCGCAAATTCGCCGCCATGTTCGCGGCTGGAGTATTGATGATCGGGGGGCAGGCGTTCGCTGACGACCTGACGTTGTCGAAAGGCGACGCCACCGATCTGATCGAAAGCAATATCGGCAAGCCGTACTGGCAGATGGAGGCCCAATGCGCCGGCATGTTCGGCGCGGCCTACGCCTATCTGACGGATCACAAGCAGCCGGCCGAGGCCGATCGCGCCAAGGATGACGGCATCGCCATGCTGAACGAGGCCATCGCCCGCCTGCAGGAGGATCGCGGCATCGACCAGCCCGCGGCGCTGAACCTGGCGGCGGTGGAAGTCGAGACCGGCCGGGGGGCCGCCAAGACCGGGCTCGAACGCCAGGGCGCGGGACCGGACTCCTATTTCAACTTCATGCGCAGCGCCTGCTACGACATCTCCGCCGCCCAACGGAAACACATGCGGCGTTAGACCTGCGGCGGGTCAGCCCCCGGCGCGGCGTCTGCGCTTCACCGGCGCTTCGGCTTGCGCAGGTTCGGCGTTCAGCACGCGGGCGATCTCGGCGATGAGGTCGGCCGGCGAGATCGGCTTGGACGCCACGCCGTCCATCCCCGCCTCCAGATAGGCGGCGCGCTGGTGCGCCATGGCGTTGGCGGTCAGGCCGATGATCGGCGTGGAGGCCGCCGCGTCGCCGAGGGCGCGGATGCGGCGGGTCGCCTCCATCCCATCCATGTGCGGCATCTGGATGTCCATCAGCACCAGGTCGTAGCGATCGTTCGCCGCCGCCTCGACCCCCAGCGCCCCGTCCGCGGCGGTGGCCACCACCGCGCCCAGGCCCTCCAGGATCTTGCCGGCCACCAGGCGGTTGGTCGGATTGTCCTCCACCACCAGGATGCGCAGCGACGCCAGCGGCGCGGCCGCCGGCGGGCCCGCCGGGTCCTCTTCGTTGGCCGGCGGCTCGGCCGCGGAGGCCGGCACGTCGAACCAGAAGGTCGAGCCCTCGCCTTGGCGGCTGGTGAAGCCCACCTCCCCGCCCATCATCACGGCGAGGCTGCGGGTGATCGCCAGGCCCAGGCCCGAGCCTCCGAACTGCCGGGCGGTCGAGCCGTCCGCCTGGTGGAAGCGCTGGAACAGCTGCGGCTGGGCCTCGTCCTGGATGCCGACCCCGGTGTCCTGGATCTCGAAACGAAGCCGCCGCTGTCCGGGGTCGCCCCGGACAAGGATCAGCCGCGCCTCGACGCGCCCTTCGGCGGTGAACTTCACCGCGTTGCCGATCAGGTTGAACAGCGCCTGCCTGAGGCGAACCGGATCGGCCATGACCCATCCGCCCTCGCCCAGGACGCTGATCGAAAGCTGCAGGCCCTTGGCCTCGGCCTGGGGTCTCAGCATGCCGGCGACGCTCTGCAGCAACCCGGCCGGATCCACCGGTTCGGGAGAGAGTTCGAGCCGGCCGGCTTCGATCTTGGAGAAGTCGATCACGTCGTTGAGCAGCTGGGCCAGCATCTGGCCGCAGGCCTGGGCCTCCCCCAGCAGCGACTGGCCGTCGGCCGACAGCGGCTCCTTCTCCAGCAGGTGCAGCACGCCCATGACCCCGTTCATCGGCGTGCGGATCTCGTGGCTCATGTTGGCCAGGAAACGGGATTTGGCCTCCGCGGCCGCCTCGGCCGCGCGCTGGGCCTCTGCCAGGGCGAGCTCCTGGCGCTTGCGCGTGTCGATGTCGAGGATCACCCCCACGAGCTTCTCGAACTGGCCGTCCGGGCCGTAGATCGGCTGGGCGCGGGCCTCGATCCAGCGATACTCGCCGGACGGCAGGCGCACCCGCCATTCGCAGCGGGCCTCCTCATGCCTGCCGCGGTTGTTCTCGATCGCCGCTTGCACTCGCGCGACGTCGTCCGGATGGATGATCGGCCAGACGCCCGCGGCTTCCTCGAAGCTGAGCTGATATTCGAGGATGCGCACCAGCTCGGGCGAGCACCAGAACGTCCGTGTATGAAAGTTGGTCTCGAACACCCCGGCCTGGCCGGCGTTCAGCGCCGACTTCAGCCGGTCGGCGTTCTTCTGGGCCTCCTGGCGGGCCTCGATCAGCGCCAGCTCCTGGCGCTTGCGGGCGTCGATGTCGATCAGCACGCCCACCACCTTGCTGAGCCTGCCCGAGGCGTCCTTGTGGACCACGCTCCTCAGGTCGACCCAGCGGACCTCGCCGTCCGGGCGGACCACGCGGGTCTCCAAGGGCTCGATACTCAGGGTTTGGAGGGCGTTGCGGACCGACCGCAGCATGGCTTCGCGATCATCCGGATGGATCATCGGCCAGACCGTCTGCGAGGCCTCCGCCCAGGTCGGGGTGTGGCCCAGGATCTCGCTGAGCTCGGGAGAGCACCAGAAGGTGCGGTTGACGAAGTCGGTCTCGAACACCCCGGCGTGGGCCGACTCCAGGGCCAGCGCCAGACGCTCGGAGTTCTCGTGCGCCTCGCGGCGCATCCAGCTCATCGCCAGCTCCTGGCGCTTGCGGCCGTCGATATCGACAACCAGGCCGGTCAGTTTGGCGGTCGAGCCGTCCGGGCGGCGGGTCAGCTTGATCTGCACCTGGATCCAGCGCACGGCGCCGTTGGGCAGGCGGATCCGGGTCTCCAGGGCCTCGGCGGCGGACGCCGGCGTGGGCCCGGCGTCGACCAGGGCGCGGACCCGCTCGACGTCTTCGGCGTGCACCATCGGCCAACTGGTGGCGCAGGCCTCCTCGAAGGTCATCGGCTGGCCGATCAGGGCCTCGAACTCGGGCGAGCACCAGAACGAACGGGCGTCGTAGTCGATCTCGAACACGCCGGCCCTGGCCGCTTCCAGCGCCATCTTCAGCCGTTCGGCGCCGAGCTGGGCCTCGCGCCGGGCCGCGACCAGGGCGGTGACGTCGCGGCCGTGCACCACATAGCCGATCACCCCGCCCTCCAGCGACTTGAACGGCCGGTATTCGCACTGCAGCCAGCTGATGCGCCCGCCGGCGCCGACGACCATCTCTTCCCGCTCGTTCAGTAGGGCGTCGCCATCCAGCACGCGGTCGTGGAAGGTCTTGGCCTCCTCGCAAATGGCGGGGATCAGCTCGGCGTAATGCTTGCCGATGCAGGCGTCGTCCGGCCAGCCGGCCACGGCCTTCCAGGCGGGGCTCGCCGCCAGGCAGACGCCATGGCGGTCGTAGAGCACCGAGGGGCCGGGCGCGGCGATCGTCGCGCGGCGGGTCTGCTCCAGGCGCACATGCTCGAAGTCCTGAAGGCCCTCGCCGCGCACACCGGACGTCTTTTCAGTCACCGTGCCCCCCGAGGCCCCCGCCAAAGGAAGACGAGTTGTCGCAGGACGAGGTAAAGATTGAATGAGCCGGGCTGCGGCCGCCTGTGGACAAGCCAGCCTTGACAGGCGCCGGCCAGGGTCCAATTTGCGCCGGCGATGATCAGTGAGGCTGTCAATCAGCGACTGACCCGGGTCGGGCCCGCAACGCCCATGGGCGCGTACCTGCGGCGCTACTGGCACCCGATCGGCGCGGTCAGCCAGTTCGAGGCGCCGGGGGCGCGGCCCATCCGGATCCTCGGCGAGGACCTGACCCTCTACCAGGACCTGTCGGGCGCCTTCGGCCTGGTCGACCGGCACTGCCCGCACCGCCGCGCGGACCTGTCCTACGGCTATGTCGAGGCCTGTGGCCTGCGCTGCAACTACCACGGCTGGCTGTTCGGGCCCGACGGCCGGTGCCTGGAGCAGCCCTATGACGACGTCGCCAACCCCCAGGCCCGCTTCAAGGACAAGGTGACCGTGAAGGCCTACCCGGTGCGCGCGCTGGGCGGGCTGTTGTGGACCTACATGGGGCCGGATCCGGCCCCCTGCCTGCCCGACTGGGAGCCGTTCAGCTGGAAGAACGGCTTCGTCCAGATCGTCTTCGCCGAGGTCCCCTGCAACTGGCTGCAGGCCCAGGAGAACTCCATCGACCCGGTCCACTTCGAGTGGATGCATTCCAACTGGAGCGTCCGCCTGCGCGGCGAGACCGGTCCCTATGGGCCGCGGCACCTGAAGGTCGATTTCGAGGAGTTCGAATACGGCCTGATCTACAAGCGCATCCGCGAGGACACCGACCAGGCCAGCGACCTCTGGACCGTCGGCCGCGTCGCGCTCTGGCCCACCGGCTTCTATCTCGGCGACCACTTCGAGTGGCGCACGCCGATCGACGACGAGACCATCCTGTCGATCACCTGGGCCTTCTCGCGCGTGCCCCAAGAGATGGAGCCCTTCGAACAGGGCCTGATCCCGTCGTGGACCGGGCCGCTCCGCGAGCCCGACGGCCGCTGGATCACCAGCCACGTGATGAATCAGGATTTCGTCGCCTGGGTCGGCCAGGGCGCCATCGCCGACCGGACCCAGGAGCATCTGGCGGCCAGCGACAAGGGCGTCTCGATGATGCGTCGGCGCTTCCTGGCCGAGCTCGACGCCGTGGGCTCGGGCGCCGAGCCCACGGCGACCATTCGCGACGAGGCCCAGAACGTGCGCGTGCCCCTGCCCGCCGCCAACAAGGACTTCTACCTGAACGGCCTGCCCCAGGCTCGGATGACCCGCCACCCCACTGTCGGCAGCCCGCTGCGCCGCTATCCCTTCCAGGCCGGCCAGCCCGAGGCGGTGCGCCTGGCCTTCGAGGCCGCCATGGGCTTCGACCGCGCCCCCGCCGAGGCGGCCGAATAGGCGCCGCCCTACGCCGCCGCGATCTTGAAGATCCGCTCGGCGTTGCCGCCGTAGACCTTGGCCTTGTCCGCGTCCGACAAGGGCGCCTCGTCCATGAAGCGCACGGCCGGCTCGGTGGGCTGGTAGGGGTAGTCGATCGCCCACATGACGTTGTCGACGCCGATCTTGCGGATCGAGTAGTCGAGCGCCAGCGGATCCTCGACGCCCGAGGTGGTGATGGCGAAGTTCCGGCGGAAATACTCGTCCATGGTCAGCTGGGTCTTGGGCGCGCGGCCGATACGCTGCGCGCGGCTGTTCATGAAGGTGATCCGCCACAGCCAGAAGTGCACGGCCTCGCCCATGTGGCCGATGACGATCTTCAGCCTTGGGAAGCGGTCGAGCACGCCCGACGCCATGATCCGCACCGCATGGGTGCCCACCTCGACGCCGTAACCCCACATGGCGGCATCCATGCCGTAGTCGCGCAACGGCCCGCTCATCAGGTCGGAGGCGGCCCGCGGGTGGATGTAGATCGGATAGTCCAGCGCCTCCGCCGCCTCGAGGATCGGCCAGAACTTGGGGCTGTCGAGGTATTCGTTGTTGGTGTGCGAATTGATCATGAAGCCGTTGAACTTCAGCTTCTGGATCGCCCGCTCCATCTCCCTGGCGGCGCGCTTGGGCGCATGGGGCGCGGCGGTGGCCAGGCCGACGAAGCGGCCCGGATGCCTGGCGATCAGCTCGGCCAGGCGGTCGTTGGCCAGGGCCGCCAGCTCGCAGGCCGTGTCGGCGTCGAACATCTGCACGCCGGGGGCGGTGAGCGCGGTGACGGCCACGTCCACCCCGTGCTGGTCCATCTCGCGGATGCGCCGCTCGTCGTCGAGCAGGCCGTCGAGGAAATTCATCGCCCCATAGCCGGGCTGGCGGTCGTAGACCCCGGCCATCAGGCTGAGGTCGGCGCTGTAGGCGGGCAGATGGCTGCAGATCTTCTGCAGCTCCTGAGCCACCTCGGGGATCGACCAGGCTTCCTCGGTGGCGATGCGTCTGAACGTTCCGGTCATGGCCGTGTCCTCCTGGCTGGTCCCGGATTAGGCCCGCGCCCCGGCTCCCGGCAAGCGGCGATGCAGGCTAGAATGGGGCCATGACGTCCGAGCACCAGGCCCTGCTGGATCAGCTGCGCGCGGCGGCGCGGCCGCCGGGCGCCGGATTCGATCCAAGGGCCTATCTGAAGTCCGCCTCGCGCTTCCTGAACGTGAACGTCCCCGAGCGGCGGCGGATCGCCAAGGCCTGGCTCAAGGCCCACAAGGCCGCCCCCGTGGCCGAGGTCCTGGGTCTGGTGGATCAGCTGGTCCAGGGCGCAAGCCACGAGGAGAAGACGCTGGGCCTGCTGCTGCTCGAGGGCCTGGGCCGGGGACGCCGGCCGTTCGGGCCGCTGGAGGCGGACCGCTGGCTGGACCACCTGGTCGGCTGGGCCGAGGTGGACTCCCTCTGCCAGTCGATCTTCGGGCCCGAGGACCTGTTGGGCGACTGGCCCGCCTGGAGCGGCTTTCTCCGCCGCCTGGCCAGGGACCCCGACATCAACAAGCGCCGCGCGCCCTGGTGCTGCAGAACCGCTCGGCCCGCACCGATCCGGACCCGCGCCTGGGCGAGCTGGCCCTGGAGACCATCGAGACCCTGAAGGGCGAGCGGGACATCATCATCACCAAGGCGGTCTCCTGGCTGCTGCGCTCGCTGGCCGCCCAGCATCCGGACAAGGTGGCCCGCTACCTGGACGCCCAGGGCCCCACCCTCCCCGCCATCGCCGTGCGCGAGACGCGGATCAAGCTTACGACCGGCCGCAAGACCCCCCGGCGTGCGGGCTGAGCAACCCTGGCGCCTTGGCGGAATCCTGGGCTAAGGTTCCCTGATAGAGACTTTGGGGAGGCTCGCATGGGCGACAGCAACGGATCTGGCATGGACCGCCGCGCACTGTTGGGCGGCGCAGCGCTTGGCGCGGGATTGATCGCGGGCGGCGTGGCCGCGGCGCCTCAGGCGGCCGAGGCCCAGGTGCTGTTTCCCAAGGCCGGCGGCGGCTTCGGCGGACCGTTCGGCGGCGGCGGCAGCGTCGCCGGCGCGGTCTGCCGCTCGGAGAACGACCTCTACGATTGCGAGGTCGAGGGCAAGCTGCCGGCGGACCTGGACGGGGTCTTCTACCGGGTGGGCCCCGACCCCCAGTATCCCAAGCCGCCCCAGTGGACGATGGACATCCCCTTCGACGGGGAAGGCCACATCTCGATGTTCCGCATCAAGGACGGCCACGTCGACTTCCGCAGCCGCTATGCCAGGAACCAGCGCTGGAAAGCCCAGCACGCCGCGCGGCGCTCGCTGTTCGGCATGTACCGCAATCCGGCCACCGACGATCCGTCGGTCAAGGGCCTGTCGCGCGGCACCGCCAACACCCAGATCGTCTACCACCACAACCGGCTGTTCGCGATGAAGGAGGACTCCCCGCCGGTGGCGATGGATCCCCTGACGCTGGAGACCACCGACGACTACTACACCTTCGGCGGAGGCATGAAGTCGCTGACCTTCACCGCCCACCCCAAGATCGATCCCCACACCGGCGAGATGATCGCCTTCGGCTACGAGGCCAAGGGCTTCTACACCCCCGACATCGAGGTGTTCTCCTGCGACAAGACCGGCAAGGTGAACTGGTCGGCCTGGGTCAAGTCGCCCTACACCTGCATGATCCACGACTTCGGGGTGACCCAGAAGCACATCGCCTTCCTGGCCACGCCGCTGGCGGCCAACCAGGAGCTGCTGGCCAAGGGCGGCCCGCACTGGGCCTGGGACTCGTCGCTGCCCTCCTACCTCGGCGTCATGCGCCGGGGCGGCGACGGCTCGGACATCCAGTGGATCAAGGGACCGGGCTGGATGGCCACCCACACCATGGGGGCCTGGTCGGAGGGGGATAAGCTCTACTTCGACGTCGACGGGGCGCCGGGCAACCAGTTCCCCTTCTTCCCCTCGGTGCACGAGCCCTTCGATCCCAAGGCCTCGGTGGGCCGGGTGGTGCGCCTGACCGCCGACATGTCGACCAAGAACCCCGACGGCTACGGCCGCGAGACCCTGTTCCCCCAGATCACCGGCGCCCTGTCGCGCCAGGACGACCGCTACCACACCGTCCCCTACCGCTGGGGCATCCTGAACGGCGGCGGCTGGAACCTGCTCGATCACCAGACCGGCAAGGCCCAGACCTTCACCCTGCCGGGCGCCATGCTGGCCGAGGCGACCTTCGTGCCGCGCCACAGGAATGCGCCGGAGGGCGACGGCTATCTGATCGGCGTCGCCAGCCATATGAAGGAAAACGGCCGCTCCGACCTGCTGATCGTCGACACCCAGGACATCGCCGCGGGGCCGATCGCCACCGTCCACATGCCCTACAGGGTGGTCGGCCAGATCCACGGTCTCTGGGTCCCGGGGGACCAGCTGCCGAAGCACGCCTGAGCGCGGCCAGAGGGGGATGATCATGACCAAGACCTTCGCGACGGCGCTGGCCGCCACCCTGCTGCTGCTCGCCGGCGCGCCATCGAGCGCCCTGGCCAAGCAGCCGGTCTATTCGCGGAGCTACGCCGAGGACCGCGCCCAGATCGAGGACCTGATGGCGCGCTACCTGTTCGCCATCGACTACAACGACTGGGACTCCTACGTGGAGACCTTCGCTCCGGACGGCGTGCTCGAGTTCGCCAGCGGGACCTCGAAGGGCCGCCCGGCGATCCGCGCCATGGTCGCCAAGTTCGCCGAGGGCATCGGCCGGTTCTACCACACCGAGGACGGCAAGCCGGCCAAGCTGCGCCACGTCATCCTGCAGTCGGTGATCCGGGTGGAGGGCCATCGCGCCTGGGCCCGCTCGCTGTGGCTCGAGATGGCCAACCACGGCCCCGGCGACACCATGAAGATGGGCACCTACGGCATCTACGAGGACGAGCTGACCAAGGTGAACGGCCAGTGGCTGTTCGCCAAGCGCAACGTCCTGAACGAATTCATCAAGAGCCGCAGCTCGGGCCCCGGCAATCCCGTGCGCGACGCCGACGCCGCCGCCGACGCCTTCGCCGCCAGCGTCAAGGCGGCGCACTAGCCGGGTCGCGGCCGGGAAAGCCCACGGCTAGGCCGCGGACGGGCGCAGGGATTCCCAGTAGTACCTGCGGAACTGCAGCGTCGCCCGGTCGGTCCCCACCGAGCGCTCCTGGCCCGGCGGCGGAATCTCGTCCAGGCCGGAAGACTCCACGATGGACCTGTCCTCGTCGGCGATCATCCCGTTCAGCCAGGAGAACCAGGGATTCAGCAGCGGGTGGCGGGCGAAGTCGCGCGAGGCGACCACCGTCAGGCGCGTCTGACCGGCCTCGCCGGGGACGACCAGGGCGTGGATGCGCAAATGCCGGCCGGGGACCGGGATGTGCAGGGCCATGACGTTCGGCCGGTAGAACTCCAGGAACGCCTCGTTGTGGTCGCCGTCCAGGGAGGCTCGCGCGCGCCCGCCCCAGGGCGTCTCCTCCCAGGCGACCTCCATGCGTGAGCGGGGCGTCATCCGCCGCCGGTAGCTGCGTCCGATGGTGCGCCGATGCACGAAGGGCAGATGCGGGCTGTCCAGCATGTTCTCCATCGCCCGCGTCCAATGACACCGCCACGTCCGCTCGACGTAGATCCGCGAAAGGTCGGGCGAGGTCAGGCTGTCGGGAGCCTCCAGCTCGGGCGGCGCCGCCTCGCCCGGCGCCGTATGGACCCAGATCAGCTCGCCGCGTTGGCGGACCGGGAGGGCGCGGGCGCCCAGGGTCTCGAGCCTGGCCTCGGGATTGAGCGGGACCCCTCGGTTGATCCCGGCGACATCGAAGCGCCAGCCGTGGAACGGGCATTCCAGGCAGCCGTCTTCGCCCACCTTGCCCAGCGACAGGGCCGCGCCACGGTGCGGGCAGCGATCGACCAGGGCGCCGATGGCCCCGCCATGGCCCCGGAACAACACGATCGGCGCGCCCGCCAGGACCGTCCGCAGGGGTCGCCGACCGAGCCTGCGAGCGACGATCAGCGGGGTCCAGACCTTGGCGAATCCCTCGAACATCCCGGGCCCTCCGCGGCTGACTATACGGTGTCGCCGGGGCTCTGGATCACCGCTGGGGCGCCTCAGGCGGGCGGGGCGAACCGCGCCGGACCGCAGATTCACCGTATTCTACGGTGGTTCTTGGCTTCGCCCCGCCGCCCGAAGCCTGATCCATGTTGGCGTCTCCATCGCTCGGGCGATCCGCCGCCGGCGCGCCGAGCATAGCCCCGCCGCCTGCGCGGATGAGGGCGGCCCTAACGCGGTCGCCTCCCCCCGGGGCCAAGAGCCTTTCCAATTCGATTCTTGTTCAAGGGCAGGCGCCGATTCATGCACTGCCACCTTGGTCGCGCAATCGTGTCATCCCGGCCGGAGCCCTCAGGGCGGAGAGCCGGGATCGGTCCTGGACGCTTGCGTTTGCCGCGATCCCGGATAAGCCGCTCGCGCGGCTTTCCGGGATGACAAGGCCGAGGTCTAGCTGGGCATCCGGATCACCGGCTTGATGGTCTTGCCGGTCTCGCTGTCGTGGGCGGCCTGGTTGATGTCGGCGAGGTCGTAGACCTTCACCAGGCGGTCGAAGGGGAAGCGGCCCTGGCGGTGCAGCTCGATCAGGGCGGGGATGAACTGGTCGGGAACGGCGTCGCCTTCCAGGATGCCGCGCACCGTGCGCCCGCCGGTCATCAGCCAGCCGAGGTCGAGGCTGGCCAGCGCCCCGGGCGGCGCGCCGCCGACGAAGCCGCAGGTCCCGCGCACGGCCAGCACCTGCAGCGCCGAGGCGATGGCCTTGTCCGTGCCGGTGGCGTCCAGCGAGAAATCCACGCCGCGGCCGCCGGTGATGGCCATCACCTGCTCCACCACGTCGCCCGAGCGGGCGTCGATCGCGTGGGTGGCGCCGAGCTCCCTGGCCAGCGCCAGGCGGCTGTCCACCAGGTCCACCGCGATGATGGTGGCGGCCCCGACGAGCCGGCCGGCCATGACCGCGGCCATGCCCACCGCCCCGGTCCCGAACACCACGAGGCTCTGGCCGACGCCGACCTTCAGGGAGTTGATCACCGAGCCCGCCCCGGTGGGCAGGCCGCAGCCCAGCGGGCCCAGCAGCTCCAAGGGCGCGTCCTTGGCGACCTTGATGGCGTTGCGCTCGCTGGCCAGGGCCCAGGTGGCGAAGGAGGACTGGCCGAAGAAGTGGTCGTGGACCGGGCCGGCCACGCCGTGGGTCGAGGTCGAGCCGTCCTCGCGCGCGCCGCCGAAGCACAGCGGCAGGATGCGTTCGCAGTAGCTGGGCTCGCCCTTCAGGCACGAGGCGCAGCGGCCGCAGAACATGAAGGTCAGCACCACATGGTCGCCGACCTCGAGCTTCCTCACCGCCGAGCCGACCTGCTCGACCACCCCGGCCCCCTCGTGTCCCAGCACCATCGGGTGGGGCATGTGCGGGGCGTCCTTGGCCATCAGGTCGGTGTGGCACATGCCGGCCGCCACCACCCGCACCAGCACCTCGTCGGGGCGCGGCGGCTCGAGCTTGAGGGCCTCGACGCTGAACGGGCCGCCCGGCTCGCGCGAGACCGCGGCGGTGATGTCGATCAGGTCGTGGGCCATGGCGCGTCTCCCGGTGCAGCTCCCCCCTTACCGTCATCGACGGGCTTGTCCCGCCGATCCATGATCACCGGAGAGCGAGGCGTTCATGGGTTCGCGGCACAAGGCCGCGAATGACGGTGGCGAGGGCAGGTCTCAGCGCCCCCTCCGTCCTGTTTCGCTCACTTCTTGATGTTCATCTCGCCCCAATCCTCGTTGGCGCGGGCGATCAGGTAGTTGTGGATGGCCGAGGCGTCGTCCTTGGACAGCACGTCGGCGAAGCTGGCCATGCCCTGTTTCTGGCGCGCGCCGCCCAGCACGATGTCGTCGAAGTGGGCGCTGGTGTCGGGCGACATGCGGCGCAGGTCCTTGATGCCGCCGCGCGCCAGCTGGCCATGGCAGAGGGCGCAGTTCTTGGCGAACAGGGCTGCGCCCTTCTGGATCACCGCCTCGGGCGCGCGCACGTAGGGCGGGGGCGGCGGGGGAGCCTGCTCGGGCGCCAGCGGCGGCAGCTGGGCCGTCCCGCCCAGGCGATAGACCAGCAGGCGCGCGGGCGAGACGTGCAGGTCGCGGAACGAGTTGGCCTGGACGTGGGCCAGGCCCCCGCCCCACCCGGCGTTCACCGCCAGGTACTGCACCCCATGCACCGAATAGGTGATCGGCGCGGCCACCGGCACGGTCTGGGCGTCGGACTCCCAGAGCTTCCCGCCGCTGCGGGCGTCGTAGGCGGCCATGGTCTTGTTGACCGTTCCCTCGAACACGATCCCCGAGGCGGTGGCCAGGACCCCGCCGGAGCCGTCGCGCGGATAGGGCACGGTCCAGACGGCCTTGCCCCTGACCGGATCCCAGGCCGTCAGCCAGGCCTTCTGGTGGGCGTCGCCATAGGCGGCCTGCGCCTTCCTGAGCTGCTCGTAGCCGGCGTAGGAGGTGCCGAGCCCGCCCTGGGCCGGGGTCCAGCTGGGCGCGGCGGCCAGGCTGAAGAACGACTGCACCACCGGGAAATAGACCAGCCCGGTCTCGGGGCTGTAGGCCATGGGGTTGTAGTTGTGCGCCCCGCCGGGGCCCGGCGACAGCAGCACCGGTTCGACGCCGTAGCGCGCCAGCTTGGTCTCCACCGGCCGGCCGGTCTTCATGTCCACGTGCGTGGCCCAGTTCATCGGCACGAAGGCGTGGGCCGAGATCAGCTTCCCGGTGGCCCGGTCCAGCACATAGAAGAAGCCGTTCTTGGGCGCCTGCATCAGCACGCGCCGCACCCGGCCCCTGATCTTCAGGTCGGCCAGGATCATCGGCTGGGTGGCGGTGGAGTCGAACTGCTCGGCCGGCGTCTCCTGGTAGTGCCAGCCGTACCGGCCCGTGTCGGCGCGCACGGCGACGATGGACGCCAGGAACAGGTTGTCGCCGCCGCCGGGGCTGCGGAACTTGGCCACCCAGGGCGAGCCGTTGCCGACGCCGATGTAGATCAGCTTCAGCCTGGGATCGTAGCTGATGGCGTCCCAGGCGGTGCCGCCGCCGCCGTACTTCCACCACTCGCCGGTCCAGGTCTTGGCGGCGATGGCCATGGCGCTGTCGGAGGCGGCGTGGTCGGGACCCTTCGAGGGGTCGTTCGGCACGGTGTAGAAGCGCCAGAGCTTGCGGCCGGTCTGGGTGTCATAGGCGGTGACGTAGCCGCGCACGCCCAGCTCGGCGCCGCCGTTGCCGATCAGCACCTTGCCGTCGAACACCCTGGGCGCGCCGGTGATGGTGTAGGGCCAGGGCGGCTCGCCGGCGAAGGTGTCCACGCTCCACACCGGCTGGCCCGATCGCGCGTCGAGCGCGATCAGCCGCCCGTCGAGGGTGGCGATGATCACCTTGCCCTTCCACACCGACAGGCCGCGGCTGACGATGTCGCAGCAGGCCTTGCGCCCGTAGGCGGGCGGCACCTTGGGATCGTAGGTCCACAGCACCTTGCCGGTCGCGGCGTCGTAGGCGGTGGTGATGTTCCAGGCCGAGGTGTTGTAGAGCACCCCGTCCACCTCGAGCGGCGAGGCTTCCACCCCGCGATAGGTGTCGAGGTCGGCGAACCAGGCCAGGCCCAGCCGCCCGACGTTGGCGCGGTCGATGCCCCTCAGCGGGCTGAACCGCTGCCCGTCGTAGTCGCGGCCGACGGCCATCCAGTTCTGCGGCTCGTGGTCGGCCGCGCGGATGCGCGCGCCGTCGACGTCGGCCGGCCCCCGCGTCGCCGCCATGGCCGGCAGAACCGCCATCGCCAAGGCGGCCATCGCCGCCGCCCAGCCCCGAATCCCTGTCATCCCCGCCCCGCGCTTGTCTTGGCCGCATGATTGCCGGCCATCAGGGGGCCTGATCAAGGCCTGATCTGAAGCTTGCCGCCGAGGGCCCAGGCGATAGTCTGCCGCCGGGCGGCCGGGCAGGAGGATCGACATGACCGAAATCCACCGCGCCATCATCCCGCCGCCCGCCGCCTGGACCTCCGGCGAGCTCGGCGGCAAGGCGCCGCTGGTGCGCGAGGCCGGCCCCGCCGTCGTCCGGGCGCTGGACGACCTGGCCGCCCGGCTGCGCGGCCGCGCGCTGCCCCAGGTCACCCGCGCCGACATGGACCATCCGGCGCTGAACGCCCTGATGGACGAGGTCCGGGCCGACGTCATGGAGGGGCGCGGGATCGGCATCGTCCGCGGGCCCGAGCCCGGCCGCTACGACCCCGACGATTACCAGCGGCTCTACTGGGGGCTGGGGACCTATCTCGGGCGGGGCGTGGTGCAGAGCTTCTTCGGCGATCACGTGGCCCGGGTCGAGCGCAACCCCGATCTGCCCTGGCGCGGCACCACCACCGACATGGAGCTGCGCCCGCACACCGATTTCCACGAGGTGATGTCGCTGGCCGCCGTGTCGCTGCCGGTGGAGGGCGGGGTCTCCGGCTTCGTCAGCTCGCTGGCCGTGCACAACGAGGTGCTGCGCGCCCGGCCCGACCTGCTGCCCGTGCTCTACGAGGGCTGGTACAACGTCTCGGTGCTGAAGCGGGAGGCCTCGCCCCGCAAGACCCCGATCTTCAGCTGCACCGGCGGCCAGGTGAGCTGCTTCTACAACCGGGTGTTCTTCCAGAAGCCCGACGACTCGCCCGAGCCCTTCCCCGAGGCCCTGACCGAGGCCATGCGGCTGATGGACCAGATCGCCGGCCGGCCCGACATCCGCGCCGACTTCACCCTGGAGCCCGGCGAGATCGCCTTCTGGCACAACTTCACGGTCATGCACTCGCGCACCGCCTTCCAGGACTCGGAGGAACGGCGGCGGCTCCTGCTGCGGCTGTGGCTCAACGTCGACGAGGGCGGCCGGCCGATGTCCGAGGAGATCCGGGCCCGCGCAAGGGTCATCGACCGCGACCACCTCGAAGGCCAGCGGCCGGCGCCGGTTCCGGCGTGACCTGCTTCTCTGTCCCCGCTCGTCCCGGCGGAGGCCGGGACCCAGGACAGGTCGGCGCCGTCTCGCTCCAGCCGGGCTCGGCGCCGCCGCCGTCCCGCCGACTTTCCCGCGCAGAGCCTTGGTGATTACCTGCGCGCCCGACGCTGACCTGTCCTGGACCCCGGCCTTCGCCGGGGTGAGCGGGTTGAAAGGTTGTCCATGAAGGTCGCGGTCCTGGATGATTATGCCGGCGCGGCGCTGCAGGTCGCGGACTGGTCGGGCGTGCAGGCCAGGGCCGAGGTCGTGGTGTTCGACCGGCATCTCGCCGAGGACGAGGCGGCCGCGGCGCTGAAGGACTTCGACGTCCTGGTCACCGTGCGCGAGCGGATGGCCCTGCCCCGCACCCTGATCGAGCGGCTGCCCCGGCTGAAGCTGATCACCATCATCGGCATGAGCCTGCCCAACCTCGACATGGCCGCGGCCACCGACCACGGCGTGATCGTCGCCCATTCCAACTTCGGCGCGCCGGCCTTCCGCGCCGTCTCCAACGCCACGCCCGAGCTGGCCTGGGGGCTGATGATCGCCACCGTGCGCCACATCGCCCACGAGGACCGGCGCATGCGCGAGGGCGGCTGGCAGTCGACCACCGGCCTGATCCTGGCGGGCAAGACCCTGGGCCTCCTGGGCCTGGGCCGCATCGGCAAGCGGATGGCCCAGTACGCCAAGGTGTTCGGCATGGAGGCGATCGCCTGGAGCCAGAACCTCACCCGCGAGGCCGCCGCCGAGGTCGGGGTGCGACGGGTGGAGAAGGCCGAGCTGTTCACCCAGGCCGACGTGGTCTCGATCCACCTGGTCCTGTCGGACCGCAGCCGCGGCCTGGTCGGCGCCCGCGAGCTCGGGCTGATGAAGCCCACCGCCTATCTGATCAACACCTCGCGCGGGCCGATCGTGCAGGAGGCGGCGCTGATCGAGGCGCTGCGATCGCGCCGGATCGCCGGCGCCGGGATCGACGTCTACGATGTCGAGCCGCCGCCGGCCGACCACCCCTACCGGTCGATGGACAACGTCACCCTGACCCCGCACCTCGGCTACGTCACCCGCGAGACTCTGCGCGCCTTCTATTCGGACTCCATCGAGGCGGTCGCGGCCTTCCTGGACGGCGCCCCGATCCGCGTCGCCAATCCTGAGGCCTTGGAGAGAAGGGCCGCGCGCGGCTAAGGTCGCGAAAAGACCCTGGGAGGGGCGCGACATGAAGACGAGCATCCTCGCCGCGGCGGCCGGCCTGATCCTGCTGGCGGCCATGCCGGCCCTGGCCAGGGATTTCACGCCCGAGCAGATCATCCGGCGCCACATGGCCTTCGGCGCCCGGAGCGACACGGCGGGCATGGCCGGCGACTACGCCGAGGACGCGGTGATCCTGTCGGCGGGGTCGGTGGTCAGGGGCAAGGCGGCGATCCGCGCCAGCATCGACCGGCTGATGGGCCCGAAGGCGGCGAAGATGGACTTCCGGCCGGTGAAGATCACCCACGACGGCAATGTCGGCATCGTCTTCTGGCAGGTCCCCAACGGTCCCCACGGCGAGGACGCCTTCGTCGTCCGCCACGGCAAGATCCAGGTCCAGGCGGTGTTCATGGGCGCCACGCCCTCGGCCCCCGGCCACTGACCCCCACGACGGAACCACATCCACGGAAGGAAACCCCATGAAGCTCGCCCCCCTCGCCCTGCTGGCCGCGCTCGCGGCCACGCCGGCCCTCGCCCAGGCCCTCACGCCGGAGGACTTCATCCACCGTCACATGGAGTTCGCCGCCAAGGGCGACGCGAACGCCATCGCCAACGACTTCGCCGTCGACGGCGCCAGCATCAACGGGGCCAACGCGGCGGTGGGCCGCGACGCCATCCGCGCCCAGTTCGCCCGTCTGGTGGCGCCCAAGCCCGGCGGCGGCGGCGGCATGGGCGGCATGAAGGTCGACAAGATCTGGTCGAAGGGCAACGTCGGCTTCATCCAGTGGGAAGCCGGCCCGGTGCACGCCACCGAGGTGTTCGTGATCCACAACAACAAGATCGCCTCGCAGTCGGTGTTCATGAGCGGCGGTCCGCCGGCCGGCCCGCCGCCGGCCGCCAAGCCGTGAGGCCGATGTTCGGCGGGTTGATCGCGGCGGCCGCCCTGGCCGCCGCGCCGGCCCTGGCCCAGGACTTCACGCCCGAGCAGATCATCCAGCGGCACGTCGCCGCCGCCAACCGCGGCGACGCGGCGGCCATGGCGGGCGACTACGCCGAGGACGCCGCCGTCCTCGAGCTCGGCCGCGCCATCCACGGCCGAGCGGCCATCCAGGCCGCCTTCGAGGGGATCTTCGGCTCCAAGGCGAAGATGAAGTTCACCGTCACCCCGACGCGCATCTGGTCGGACGGCGACACCGGCTTCATCACCTGGACCGCCAACGGCGGGACCGTGAAGGGCTCGGACACCTATCTGGTCCGCCACGGCAAGATCCTGGCCCAGGCGGTGTTCATCGGCGGCGGGCCGCCGGCGCCGGCGCCGCCGAAATAGCGGGGTGTTCGCTGCGCGGTTTCGCCTCAGCTTGTCCGACTTGCGATCCGGCCCCGCCGGTGCCCACATCCGCCCGATCATCAAGGCGCCGGGGAAGCCCACCCTGATCGGCGGCGCCCATCACCTGCCCGGGGGTCTCGCTTGACCGACACCGCGCTCGAGCGACAGGCCGCAGCCCGGGCGCCCTCGTTCCTCACCGGCGGCGGCGAGGTCGGGGCGCTGATGCGGGCGCACGACTGGTCGAAATCGCCGCTCGGATCGCCCGATGGCTGGCCGCAGTCCCTGCGGTCGGTGGTCGGCCTGCTGCTGAACTCGAAGTTCCCGATGTTCGTCGCCTGGGGACCGGAGCTCGGGTTCCTCTACAACGACTCCTACGCCGAGATCCTGGGGGCCAAGCACCCCGCCGCGCTCGGCGCCCGCTTCCACGACATCTGGTCGGAGATCTGGAGCGACATCTCGCCCCTGATCGAGGCGGCCATGGCCGGCGAAGCCACCTGGCGCGAGGACCTGCCGCTGGTCATGAACCGCCGCGGCTACGACGAGCAGACCTGGTTCACCTTCTCCTATTCGCCGGTGCGCAATGAATCGGGCGAGGTCGCCGGCATGTTCTGCGCCGTCGCCGAGACCACCCAGCGGATCCTGGCCGAGCGACGGCTGTCGGACGAGAAGCAGCGCCAGCAGCGCCTGTTCGAACAGGCGCCGGGGTTCATCTGCACCCTCTCCGGTCCCGACCACGTGTTCGATTTCGTCAACGAGGCCTACCGGCGGCTGTTCGGCGCCCGCGACTTCCTGGGCAAGCCGGTCCGCGAAGTGTTCCCCGAGCTCGGCGGCCAGGGCTACTACGAGATGCTCGACCGGACCTACGAGACCGGCGAGCGGTCGATCGCCAACCACATGCCCGCGCGGCTGGAGGACCCCCACACCGGCGCGGTCACCGAACGGCTGCTCGATTTCGTCTACGCCCCCGTGCTGGACGACACGGGCAAGGTCAGCGGCATCTTCTGCGAAGGCTTCGACGTCACCGAGGCCCATCGCGCCACCGAGGCCCTCGCCGAGAGCGAGGAGCAGCTGAGGCTGGCCACCGAGGCCGCCGAGGTCGGCCTGTGGGACCTGGACACGGTCACCGACACCCTGTTCTGGCCGGCGCGGGTGAAGGCCATGTTCGGGATCTCCGCGGACAAGCCGGCGTCCATGGCCGACTTCTTCGGCGGGCTGCACCCGGAGGACCGCGAGCGGGTGTCGCGCGCCTTCGCCGCCGCCACCGATCCGGCCAGGCGCGCCCTCTACGACGTGGAATACCGCACCGTCGGCAAGGAGGACGGGGTGGTGCGCTGGGTCGCGGCCAAGGGGCGCGGGCTGTTCGACGACCAGGGCCGGTGCGTCCGGGTGCTGGGCACGGCCCTCGACATCACCGTGCGCAAGCGCGCCGAAGAGCACATGCGGCTGCTGATCAACGAGCTGAACCACCGGGTGAAGAACACCCTGGCGATCGTCCAGGGCATCGCCACCCAGACCCTCAGCCGCAACCAGGTCTCGCCCGAGGTGCGCGAGACCCTGACCGCCAGGCTGATGGCGCTGGCGAAGGCGCACGATGTGCTCACCAGCGAGAAATGGGCCGGCGCCGACATCCGGGAAATGGCCGAGGCCGCCGCCGCGCCCTACCAGGGCGGCGGCTCCAGCCCCTTCCGCCTGCAGGGCCCGCCGATCCATGTGCCGCCCAACACCGCCATCGCCTTCGCCCTGATGTTCCATGAGCTGGCCACCAACGCGGCCAAGTACGGCGCGCTGTCGGCCCCGGGCGGGGAAGTCGAGCTGTCCTGGTCGATCACCCCCGTTCCCGAGGGGCGGCGCATCGACCTGACCTGGCGCGAAGTGGGCGGCCCGCCGGTGACCCAGCCCACCGCCAGCGGCTTCGGCACCCGGCTCATCCGGCGCGGCCTGGCCGCCGAGCTCAACGCCTCGGTCGAGCTGGACTTCCGCCCCGCCGGCCTCGTCTGCACCCTGCAGGCCGTGGTCCCGCCCAGCGCCGACCCGCCGCCGGTCTGACGGCTTTGCGGGATGACATCGGCGGGGGGAACGCCTAACTTCCGTTCATGCCTCGTTCTCCTTCTCCCGGCGTGGCCGAGGTCTCGCCGCGGTTCATCGCCGACGTCTCCGGAGCCGACCTGGCCGGCTGGGTCCCGCACCGGCCGGCGCGGCCGGAGAAGTCCGAGGGCGGGCGCAGGTTCAAGCTGGTCTCGGACTACGAGCCGGCGGGCGACCAGCCGGCGGCGATCGCGGAGCTGTCGCAGGGGATCCTGAACGGCGACGCCGACCAGGTGCTCCTGGGGGTCACCGGCTCGGGCAAGACCTTCACCATGGCCAAGGTGATCGAGCAGACCCAGCGCCCGGCGCTGGTGCTGGCCCACAACAAGACCCTGGCGGCCCAGCTCTATTCCGAGTTCAAGTCGTTCTTTCCCGACAACGCGGTCGAGTACTTCGTCAGCTACTACGACTATTACCAGCCCGAAGCCTATGTGCCGCGCACCGACACCTACATCGAGAAGGACTCCTCGATAAACGAGCAGATCGACCGGATGCGCCACGCGGCCACCCGCGCGATCCTGGAGCGCGACGACGTCATCGTGGTCGCCTCGGTGTCGTGCATCTACGGCATCGGCTCGGTGGAGACCTATTCGGCCATGACCTTCCAGCTGAAGGTCGGCGACCGGATCAACGAGCGCCAGCTGCTCGCCGACCTGGTGGCCCAGCAGTACAAGCGCAACGACCAGGCCTTCGAGCGCGGCACGTTCAGGAAGCGCGGCGACACCCTGGAGATCTTCCCGGCCCACTACGAGGACCGCGCCTGGCGGGTGATGCTGTTCGGCGACGAGGTCGAGCAGATCCAGGAGTTCGACCCGCTGACCGGCCGCAAGACCGCCGACCTGCCGTCGATCAAGGTCTACGCCAACTCCCACTACGTCACCCCCCGCCCCACCCTGCAGCAGGCGATCAAGGCGATCCGCGAGGAGATGAAGGCGCGGGTCGACTGGTTCGTGCAGAACGGCAAGCTGCTGGAAGCCCAGCGGCTGGAGCAGCGCACCACCTTCGACCTGGAGATGATCGAGACCACCGGCTCCTGCGCCGGGATCGAGAACTACTCGCGCTACCTGACCGGCCGGCGGCCGGGCGAGCCGCCGCCGACCTTCTTCGAATACATCCCCGACAACGCCTTGCTGTTCGTCGACGAGAGCCACCAGACCGTGCCGCAGATCGGCGCCATGTTCCGCGGCGACTACCGGCGCAAGTTCACCCTGGCCGAGTACGGCTTCCGCCTGCCCTCGTGCCTGGACAACCGCCCGCTCAAGTTCGAGGAGTGGGACGCCATGCGGCCGCAGACGGTGGAGGTCTCGGCCACCCCGGGCCCCTGGGAGATGGACCGCACCGGCGGGGTGTTCACCGAGCAGGTGATCCGTCCCACCGGCCTGATCGACCCGCCGGTCGAGGTGCGCCCGGTGGCCAAGGGCGGCTTCTCGCAGGTGGACGACGTGATCGCCGAATGCCGCGAGGCGGCGCTGCGCGGCTATCGCACCCTGGTCACGGTGCTGACCAAGAAGATGGCCGAGGACCTGACCGAGTACATGCACGAGAACGGCGTGCGCGTGCGCTACATGCATTCCGACATCGAGACGCTGGAGCGCATCGAGATCATCCGCGACTTGCGGCTCGGCGCCTTCGACGTGCTGG
>JANWHQ010000052.1 GCA_025450315.1 Caulobacteraceae bacterium | reverse complement strand
GGGAGTAACGGGCCGAGCGTGTTGAGAGAGGCGCCTCGCGTTGCGGCAGCCCCCTCCACCGCCTTCGGCGGTCCCCCTCCCCCAAGAGGGGAGGATCTGGGCGTCAGGTGGTCTTTTCGACCTGGCCGTACTCGAGGTCGACCGGCGTGGCGCGGCCGAAGATGGAGACCGAGACGCGCAGGCGGGCGCGATCCTCGTCGACGCTTTCCACCGAGCCGTCGAAGCTGGCGAACGGGCCGTCGGTGACCTTCACCTTCTCGCCGATCTCGAAGGAGATGGTCGGCTTGATGTGCTCGACGCCCTCTTCGATGGCGCCGATGATGCGGGCCACTTCCTTCTCGGATACCGGCATCGGCTTCAGGCCCGAGCCCAAAAAGCCCGTCACCTTCGGGGTGTTCTTGACCAGGTGATAGGCTTGGTCGGTCATGTCCATCTTCACCAGCACGTAGCCGGGGAAGAACTTGCGCTCGGAGTTGATCTTCCGGCCGCGGCGGATCTCCACCACGTCCTCGGTCGGCACCAGGATGTCGGAGAAGCAGTCTTCCAGGGCCTGGGCCCGGGCCTGCTCGCGGATCGACTCGGCGACCTTCTTCTCGAAGTTCGAGTAGGCGTGGACGATGTACCACTTGTGGCGAGGATTGCCGGCGGGGACGACGTTGGTTTCGCTCATGATTTCGTTCCTCAGCCGCCCAGCTTCAGGATCTGGGTGACTCCAAGGCTCAGAACCAGGTCCACCACGAAGAAGAACACCGCCATGACCACGACCATGAGGAACACCATCAACGTGGTGATCCAGGTCTCGCGCCAGCTCGGCCAGGTGATCTTCTTGCGCTCGACATTCACTTCCCGGAAGAACTGCGCCGGGTTGAACCGCTTCTTCGGGGCGTGCTCCTCGGCGCGAGCCGAGACGGCCGCGGTCTGGCGCGGCGCAGGCGTGCGCGACCGCGAACGCGCGACCGGCGGATAGGCCTGTTCCTTGGCCATGGCGGGCTCTGGACTCCTCAATACGTGGACGGCTCGTCGCCGTCCTCAGGCTCAGTCGGTCTTGGCAGGAGTGGAGGGACTCGAACCCCCGGCCCTCGGTTTTGGAGACCGATGCTCTACCAGCTGAGCTACACTCCTAAGACCAATACACAAAGCGCCGGAAGGCTTCGCCCGCCGGCGCATACGGCCGATGGCCGTGAGCGGCGGATGTAACAGGGAGCCCGAGACGGAGCAAGCACAAGCCGATACCGCCGGGGCTCCGGCTCGGCTATGGCTGACCGGACGCCAGACCAAGTGAAATGGACGCCCTCGCCCAATCCCTCAAGGCCTCCGCGGAGCTCTATCCGCACACGCTGGACGTCACCGCCGACGCCGTGGGCCTGGCGAGGCTTTCCCAGGAGGCGCTGAAGGCGGCGAGCTTCCTGGACGCGCGCGCCCTGGCGCCCGGCGCCCAGCTGCAGTGGGTCGCTTGGCCGCAGATCGAGGCGGCGGTCCAGGCGGCGGGGCTCGAGGAGCGCTGCGGCTTCATCTTCCATCTCGGCCATACCGGCTCGACCCTGCTCTCGCGGCTGATAGGCGCGCACCCGTCGGTGCTGTCGCTGCGCGAGCCCCTGCCCCTGCGCGCCCTGGCCCAGCAGGCGCTGGACGTCGAGGCGCCCGAGAGCGCCTGGGGCCCGGCGGGGCTGGAGTCGCGGACGGCGGCGTTCGTCCGGCTCTGGTCGCGCACCTTCTCGGACGAGCAGCTGGCGGTGGTGAAGGCCACCAGCTTCGCCTCGGCCCTGGCCGAGCGGCTCTTGACCCGGCCCGGCCGGCCCCGCGCGGTCGTCATCTACAGCCGGCCCGAGCCCTATCTGGCCACCGTCCTGGCCGGGGCCAACACCCACCTGGACATCCGCGCCTCGGCCGGCGACCGGCTGAAGCGGCTGCACCGCGCCATCGGCGGGCCGCGCTGGCGGCTCGCCGAGCTGGCCTATCCCGAGGTCGTGGCCATGAGCTGGGCCGCCGAGATGACCGCCCTGGACGCCGCCGCCCGCGCCGCCCCCGGCCAAGTGCTGTGGCTGGAGTTCGACCGCCTGCTGCTGCGGCCCCAGGCGGGGCTGGCCGCCGCCTTCGCCCATTTCGAGCGGCCCGCCTCCGCCCAGGAGATCGCCGCCATCGTCTCGGGCCCCGAGATGGGCCGCTACTCCAAGGCCCCCGACCACGCCTATGATGCGGGCCTCCGGGGCCTCGTGCTGGAGGAGGCGCGCCGCCTCCAGGCGCCGGCGATGGCCCGGGGCCTGGCCTGGCTGGGGGCCGCCGCCAAGGCCTGCCCGCCCATCGGCTCGGCCCTGGCGCGGGCCGGGGGATCGTGAGCCTGGGCCGCATCGCCATCGTCGGCGCGGGGCTGGGCGGCCTGACCGCCGCCCTGGCCCTGATCCGGCGCGGCCTGGACGTCGCCGTCTATGAACAGGCCCCCGAGCTGTCGGAGGTCGGCGCGGGCCTGCAGCTCAGCGCCAACGGGACCTGCGTGCTGTTCGATCTGGGGCTCGAGCAGGCCGTGATGCAGGCCGCGGTCGTGCCGGCCGAGAAGGTCATTCGGCTGTGGGACACCGGCCAGGCCTGGAAGGCCTTCGACGCCGGCCAGGTGTCGGTCCATCTCTACGGCTTCCCCTATGTCACCCTGCACCGGCACGACCTGCACCGAATCCTGGCCGAGGCGGTGAGGGCGGAACGGCCGGACGCCATCGTCCTGGGCGCGAAGCTGGCGGCGCTGGATCAGGACGCGGGCGGCGTCACCCTGCGTTTCGCGGACGGGCGGCAGGCCCGGGCCGAGCTGGCGGTGGGCGCGGACGGAGTGCATTCGCAGGTGCGCGCGGCCCTGTTCGGCGACGACGAGCCCCGCTTCACCGGCGTCGTCGCCTGGCGCGGCGTGATCCCCGCCGAACGGCTCGAGCCGCGCCTGAGCCAGGCGCTCTCGGTCACCTGGATCGGGCCCGGCGGGCACGTGGTCCATTATCCCCTGCGGCGCGGCGAGCTGGTGAACTACGTCTCGGTGGTCGAGCGGGACGACTGGCGGGTGGAGTCCTGGTCGGTGCAAGGCAGCGCCGCCGAGTGCCTCGCCGACTACCCCGGCTGGCATCCGGACGTGCACGCCCTGATCCGGGCCACCGGCCGGCCGCACAAGTGGGCGCTGTTCGGCCGCGAGCCGATGTCGCGCTGGAGCCTCGGCCGTGTGACCCTGCTCGGCGACGCCTGCCACCCGATGCCGCCGTTCCTGGCCCAGGGCGCGGCCATGGCCCTCGAGGACGGCCTCGTGCTGGCCCGCTGCCTGCAGGCTCACGGCCCGGACCACGCGGCCGCCTTCGCCGCCTACGAACGCGCCCGCCTGGCGCGCACCGCCCAGGCCGTGACGGGCTCGGTCGCCAACATGCGCCGCTACCACGACAATCGCCTGGCCACGGCGGCGCAAGCGGAGGCCTATGTCGCCCGCGAGTGGTCCGAGGACCGCGTCAAGGCCCGCTACGAGTGGCTGTTCGGCTACGACGCGCGGACGGTTCCGATCTGACCGACCTTCCCCCAGTTCGCGGCGCGAGCTAGGCCCGCGCCATGAACCTCAACCTCTGGACCCCCAGGTAGTCGTCCTCGGTGTTCAGGTGGAAGGTCGAGGTCAGGTGGTTGTGGCCCATCAGCCGCAGGAACGCCGGCCAGGACCCGTGCCGCTCGGTCCAACGCTCCAGCACGCGCGCCGCCTGCCGCTCGAACGGCTCGGGATCGTATTCGGTGACCACGAACATCAGCGGGATGCTGCTGTCCAGCAACCCCGGCAGGGACGACATGGAGTCGTGCCTGGCGGCGTCCTCGCCATAGTAGGCAGGCGCCGGCGGCGCGCCGCCCCAGGTGATGTCGTAGATTCCCGACAGCAGGATCGCTCCCTTCACGCCCTTGCGGTCGGCCTCGAACTGCGGCTGGGCGATGAAGTCGGCCACGTGCACGGCCCCGGCCGAGGTGCCCATGACGAAGACGCGGTCCGGATCGCCGCCGAACTCCGAGGCGTGCTGACGCGCCCAGCGCACGGCCAGGGCCAAGTCCTCGCCGCCCGATGGGAACTTGAATTCCGGCGCCAGGCGGTAGGTGATGTTGATCCCCACCATGCCGTGGCGCGCGGCCCAGAGGGCGATGTTGTCCAGATAGGGCGAGCCCGGCTGGTGCTTGTCGCCCATGATGAAGCCGCCGCCGTGCACGAAGACGAAGATCGGCCGTTCGCCCGTCGCGCCCTCGGCGGCGAAGACGTCGAGCCGGTTGCGCTCGTGCGGCCCATAGCGGGCGTCGCGGGTCAGCTTGATTCCCTGATAGGGCTCGCTCTCGTGCTGGCTCGCGTAGATCGCCTGCGAGCCGGGCACGGCGGGCAGGATTTCGCGGCCCAGGGCGGCGACCTTGTCGGCGGTTTCGATCGAAGCAGTGGACATAATCTCTCCGGTTTTGTCGGATGGGACAGCAAGGGCCGAGAAAGTGGTCCTACGCAACGGGGGAGCGTCAGCAAAGATGAGCAAGGCGATTTCGGCGGCGGAGGCTGCGGCCGCCGACCCGGCCGGCGTGAGCGCGGAGGCGCTGGGCGAAGTCGCCGCCGCCTGGCGCGTGGGCGGGCCCGACTACCTGCCCTATCGGATCACCCTGCTGGCCAAGCTGCTCGACCGCTGCACCACGCGGCTGCTGCAGTCCAGCTCGGGCCTCAGCGTCGCCGAATGGCGGGTGCTGGCCCAGCTGGCGCTGGCCAGCCCCGACCCGGCCTCGGTGCGCCAGCTGGCCGAGCAGGCCTGGGTCGACCGGGCGGAGGTGAGCCGCGCGGCCGCCTCGCTGGAGCGGCGCGGCCATGTCGTGCGCCGCCAGAACACCAAGGACCGCCGCAGCCCCCTGCTCTACTGTTCCGAACAGGGCCTGGCCCTCTATCGTGACGTGGCGCCGTCGCGCCAGGCGTTCCACCGCTCGCTGACCGCCCTGCTCGGTCCCGACCAGGCCCGCCAGATGGAGGCCTCGCTGCTGACCCTCGCCCAACAGTGCGTGCACGAGCTGGGCGCCCGCGACGACGGCGGCTGAACGGAAAAGGGCCGGCGCGCCGCGCCGGCCCCCGATCCCGCCAGGCGGGCGTCCGTCAGAACGTCTTCTTCAGCGTCACCGACCACTCGCGCGGCATGGCCGGCTCGCCCGACACCGAGCCGCCGCCGGCTCCGGTCAGGTCGAAGGTGGTCAGGTAGTAGAGCTTGTTGGTGAAGTTGCTGACCTCCAGCGCCGCCTCCCAGCCGCCGGTCGCCGAGCGCCAGGTCAGCCGCGCGTTGCCGACGGTGTATTTCGGGATCTGGTTCAGCGGGCCGTTGACCGCGTTGGAATAGACCGAGTCCTGGTAGGCCAGGTCGATCCGCGGGATCAGCTCGCCCTTGCCCATCACGTCGAAGGCGTACTGGACGCCGGCGCTCCACTTCCACTTGGGCGTATAGGGCGTCGACATCCAGGGCTGGATTCCGGTCGCCGGGTTGAGGCTGCTCGCCAGGTAGCCGAACTTCAGATAGCTGACCGACCCGTCCACCTGCAGGCCGCCGAAGGGATGGATCTCGGTCTCGGCCTCGACGCCGCGCACGTCGGCGTTGCCGCCGTTGATCGGCAGGGCGCAGGGCCCCGGCCCGCCGAACTGCGGGCAGCTGAGCAGGGTCAGCTGGATGTCGTTGTACTTGTTGTAGAAGGCGGCGGCGTTCAGCTGGATGTGGCGGTCCAGCCACTGGCTCTTGAAGCCCACCTCGTAGGCGGTGACCGTCTCGGGCCCGAAGGGCTGGACCTGGGCCGGAACGAACGGACGCGGGTTGACGCCGCCGCCCTTGAAGCCGGTCGAGATCTCCGCGTAGGTCATGAAGTCCGGCGTCCACCGGTAGTCCACGTCGGCGCGGTAGTCGACGTGGGTCCCCGCGTAGTGGCCGGTGATCCCGTTCAGGGCGCCCACGATCAGGTTGTTGGAGCCGTCGCGGTTGACCCGCACGTAGGTGTAGTCCTTGGCCTCGTCGGTGTAGCGGATGCCGCCGGTCAGGTTCAGCTTGTCGGTGACGTGCCAGGTGGCCTGGCCGAAGGCCGCGTAGGTGTGCTGGGGCACCGGGTCGTCCTGCAGGAAGTCGAGGACGAGGCCCGGGTACCAGAGGTCCTGGTGGCTGGCGTAGGTGGTCTTCTGGGTGAAGTAGAAGCCGCCGACGGTCCAGTCGATCAGCTTGCCCAGGTTGCCGTTCAACCGCAGCTCTTCGCTGATCTGCTGGTGCGCCAGGTGCTCGACCCCCAGGCCCAGCGGCAGCGGGGAGACGTCGTTGTCCTCGGACCAGTCGGAGGTGTAGCCGCGGAACGCGGTGATCGACTTCAGGCTGAGGTTGTCCATCAGCTTGTAGTCGATCGTGCCCGACACGCCCCAGCCCTTGTACTGGCTGGTGTCCGCCGCGGTCAGGGCGTCGGCCGACAAGGGGCCGGTGGACCCCGACGGCATGTAGAAGCCGGCGTAGGACGCATAGGGGTCGGACGGGATGAACCGGGGCCCGTAGGTCACGCCGCCCACGCTGGTGAGCTGCGCCGGCGAGGGCCCGAACGGCCCGGGCGCGGTCGACAGCGGCAGGGCGTGGACCAGCGTCGTCGCCGGGTTCTGGGAGTTGTCGTAGGTGTAGTCGCCGATCACCTCGACATCGAGCTTGTCGTTGGGCACCCAACGCAGCGCCAGGCGCGCGGCGCTGTAGTTCTTGCCGCCCTCGTGGCCGACCACGCAGTCGCGGTTGGCGCCGACCATGTTGGGGATGCCCGAGCCCGGGTTCAGGCAGCCGTAGTCGTAGCGGGTGACGTAGCCGTCGTAATGGTTGGTCACCGCCGACAGGCGCACGAACAGCTGGTCCGGAACCAGGGCGAAGTTGACGCCGCCGCGGACCTCCATGTGGTTGAGGCTGCCGTAGGTCCCCTCCAGATAGCCGCTGTCGTTGGCGTCGGGGACCTTGGAATAGAGCTTCACCGCGCCGCCGATGGAGTTCATCCCGGCCAGGGTGCCCTGCGGGCCGCGCAGGATCTCGACGCGGTCGAGGTCGAGCAGGTCGAGGATCGAGCCAGTCAGGGTCGGATAATAGACATCGTCGACGTACATGCCGACGCCCGGCTCCAGGGCCGGGTCGAAGTCGTACTGGCCGATGCCGCGGATCGAGGCGCCGAGGGAGGGGCCGAAGGCCGCGCCCTGGGGCTTCAGCGACACGTTCGGGGCTTGGTTGGCGACCTGGGCGATGTTGGTCTCGCCGCGGTTCTCCAGCATCTGGGCGTTGACCGCGGTGATGGCGAGGGGGGTCTGCTGGACGTTCTGGCGGCGGAACTGGGCGGTCACCACCACCTCGCTGACGGTGTCGGGGTTGGCCGCGGCGGTTTCCGGCGCGGTCCTGCCCGGACCGGGCTGCGGAGCCGCGCCGCCGCCGGGACCGGCGTTCTGGGCTGCGGCGGGCCCGGCCAGGGCCGCGGCGGTCATCAGCGCGAAGGCGGAGGCCCCGAGCACCCGCAGGCGGGGCCTTATAGTAACGCTTGATAGCATTTGGATGTCCCTTTCAGGCATGAGCGGCTGCGGCCAGCCCCCCTGCCGCGGACCCCTGCCCTAACGACGATCGCCTTGCCCGCAAATGGCGCAGCCCAAGAAATCCACGCCCCGTGTGCGCTCGGCGCCTCGCCTGTGGCGTAGGCGACACAGTCACGTTTGTTACGGAATAATCCGGTTCTGCAAAAGACGGCGGCATGGCGCCGGGCGCGTCATGGTCCGGCAACGAACCGCGGCCTCGGCTTGAACGCGGCGCCGGCTGGCCTTAACCAGCCCGGCAACCAGAACACCCAGGGAGGGGCGGCGCGTGGCCGAAGCCAAGATCATCGACGGGAAGGCGTTCGCCGAACGCCTCCGGGGCAAGATCGCCGAAGAGGTGGCCGAGCTGAAAAGCAAGCACGGCCTGCAGCCGGGGCTGGCGGTGGTGCTGGTGGGCGAGGACCCCGCCAGCAAGATCTACGTCCGGAGCAAGGAAGAACAGACCGAGCAGGTGGGGATGCGCTCGATCGGCCACCGCCTGCCCGCCGACGTGCCGGAGGCCGAGCTGCTGGACCTGGTCGGCCGGCTGAACGCCGACCGCGGCGTCAACGGCATCCTGGTGCAGTTCCCGGTGCCCGAGCACCTGCAGCAGGCCGCCATCGTCGCCAAGATCGATCCGGACAAGGACGTGGACGGCCTGACCGTGACCAACGCCGGCCGGCTGGCCTCGAGCCTGCCGGGCCTGGTGCCCTGCACCCCCTCCGGCTGCCTGATGCTGCTGCAGGACGCCCTGGGCTCGCTGCGCGGCAAGACCGCCGTGGTGGTCGGACGCTCCAACCTGATGGGCAAGCCGATGGCCCAGCTGCTGCTGGGCGCGGACTGCACCGTCACCATCGCCCACTCGCGCACCGCCGACCTGGCCGGCGTCTGCCGTCAGGCCGATATCCTGGTCGCCGCCGTGGGGCGGGCCGAGATGGTCAAGGGCGACTGGATCAAGCCGGGCGCGGCGGTGATCGACGTCGGCATCAACCGCGTGCCGTCGCGCGATCCGGTCAAGGCGGCCGAGGGCAAGACGCGCGTGGTCGGCGACGTGGACTTCGAGGCGGCCAGGCAGGTGGCGGGCTGGATCACGCCGGTGCCGGGCGGCGTCGGGCCGATGACCATCGCCTGCCTGTTGCAGAACACCCTGATCGCCGCACGCCGGCAGAACGGCCTCTAAAGACCCCTGCGAGCGGCGGCTCAGCCCTGCTGGGCCGTCCAGCTCACCAGCTTGCCCAGGACGTCGGCTACGGCGGCGTCATAGGCCTGGACGATCGGGCCCACCCGGTTGTCGTCGGCGCGTTGGGCGCTGGTGAACAGCTGCTCGGCGATCACCGCCCGGTCGCTCGCGCGGACCAGCTGGGCGCGCACCTGCACCACGACCTGGGGCGCCGCCTTCTCGCCCTGGTCGTAGCGCGTCTCGAAGGTCTGGACGTCGAGGTTCAGCACGGCGGCCGGACGGATCGCGCTGCCGCCCTCGGCCAGACGCACGCCGCCGCCAGCCTCGAAGGCGCGGATCAGCGATTCCTCGAACAGCACCGGCGCGGGCGAGACCCAGCGCGAGCCGGCGATATAGGCAGTGTCCCGGCCGGTGACGGTCAGGATGCGGTCGGTCGAGGCGGCGGTCTCGAAGCGCAGGTTGCCGCGCGCGATCACCTTGGCGGAGGCCGCCGGCATGGCCGTGGCGGCCTGCAGCGGCTCGCCGTCGAAGCGATAGAGCTGGGCCGGCTTGGACTTGGGGAACAGCGAGATGCAGCCGCCCAGGGCCAGGCAGGCGATCGCCGCCAGGATCAGCGGGGCGGGTCGTCTTGAGGCGCTCACGGTTTCACCTCGATCTCCTTGGCGGGCGGCTTGCCCAGCGCCTGCTGCGGGCTTTGCTGGACCTGCTGGACCAGGGCGCCCAGGGAGGCGGAGGTCTGCTGCAGGCTGACGATGGTGCGGCTGAGCTCGGGCAGGCTGTTGGTGGCGAAATTCGTGGTCGGGCCCTCGAGCTTGTCCAGCATATCGTTGGCCTTGCGCGAGGTTTCCTTCAGCTCGGTGGCGGCGTCGGCGATGTTGGACATGGCGCGCTTGCCGTCGCCATTGATCAGCTTGTTGCCGTTCTGGCTGAGCTCGGTGAAGGACACGGCGGTCTTGTCGACGTCCTTCAGCGCCTGATCGGCGTCGGCGAAGATCTGCCGGCGGGCCTTGGCCTCGTCGGCGACCGACTTGAGGTCTTCGAAGGTGCCGCTGATGGCGGCGATGTTCTTGTCGGACAGCAGCCGGTTGACCCGGTCCAGGGCGTCGACCGCCCGCTGCAGCACCGTGCCGCCGCCTTCCAGCAGGTCGGCCAGGGCGCTCTGCTGGGTGTGGATCACCGGCACCGTGCCCGAGGGGGTCACCGCCTTCAGCAGCGGCTTGGTCTGGGTGCCGCCGGTGATCTGGATGTAGCTGACGCCGGTGATGCCCTGGGGCTCGAGCACGGCGTAGGAATCCACCCGGACCGGTACGCCGCCGACCAGCCGCACCCGCGCGATCACCCGGTTCGGATCGGCGGGGTCCAGCCCCAGCTTGGTCACCTCGCCGACCTTGATGCCGTTGAAGTGCACCTCGCCGCCTTCGGAAATCCCGCGCACCGGACCCACGAACAGCACGTCGTAGGTGTCGAAGTGCTTGTTGAACTGGAAGCCCGCCAGCCAGACCACGAACGCGATCAGGCCGATCAACAGACCCAGCGTCACGGCGCCCACGAGGGCGTAGTTGGCGCGGCGTTCCATCAGCCCCCTCCTGTCCCGCCCGGGCGCGGGCGCGTCTTGCCCTTGGCGGCGGCCCGACCGCGCGGACCCAGGAAGTACTCCTGGATCCAAGGGTGGCTGGAATGCTCCATCTCTTGCGGGGTTCCCGTCGCCACGACCTTCTTGTCGGCGACCACCGCTACGCGGTCGCAGATTGTATAGACCGAGTCCAGATCGTGGGTGATCATGAACACCGTCAAGCCCAGGGTCTTGGACAGGTCGCTGATCAGGTCGTCGAAGGCGCCGGCGCTGATCGGATCCAGGCCCGAGGTGGGCTCGTCAAGGAACAGCAGCTCGGGATCCAGCGCCAGGGCGCGCGCCAGGCCGGCCCGCTTGATCATGCCGCCGGACAGCTCCGAAGGTTTCAGGTCTCCCACGCCGGGCTGCAGACCGACCAGGGCCAGCTTCAGGTCGGCCAGCTCGTTCATCGTCCGCCGCGGCATGTGCGCATATTCGTAGAGCGGCGCGGAGACGTTCTCGCGGACCGTCAGGTTGGTGAACAGGGCCCCGGTCTGGAACAGCACGCCCCAGCGCTGCTCGATCGCCTGGAGCCGCCGCCGGGACGCGAGGTTGATGTCCTGGCCGAAGATCTTCACCTGGCCGGCGTCCGGCTGCTTCAGGCCGATCAGGGTGCGCAGCAGCACCGACTTGCCCGCCCCCGATCCGCCGACCAAGCCGAACACCTCGCCGCGGCGGACGGTCAGGTCGAGATCCTGGTGCACCACGTGATCGCCGAACCGGGAAACCAGACCGCGGACCTCGACGGGCGGCGCGTCCTTGTTCTCGGCGGAGGGCTCAGGGCCGCTCAAACGTTCAGCTCCGAGTAGATCATCGCGAAGATCGCATCGAGCAGGATGATCGCGAAGATGGCGTGCACCACTGCCGCGGTGACCCGCCGGCCGAGGGACTCGACGTCGCCGCCCACCTCCATGCCCTGACGGCAGCCGACCACCGCGATCACCGCCGCCAGCACCGGCGCCGTGCTCATGCCGATCCAGAAGTGGCGCACCCCGACGTTGGTGGCGATGCGCTTGACGAAGAAGATCGGGCTGAGGTGCAGCACGCCCCAGGCTACCACCATGCCGCCGCACAGGCCCGCGACCATGGCCACGAAGGTCAGCAGCGGCATGGTCACCAGCAGCGCCGCGAACCTGGGCGCCACCAGCGCTTCGAACGGATCCACGCCCATGACCTGCATGGCGTCGACCTCCTGGTTCATCTTCATCGCCCCGATCTCGGCGGCGAAGGCCGACGCCGAGCGGCCGGCCAGCAGCACGGCGGTGATGACGATGCCGAACTCGCGCAGCACCGCCACGCCGATCAGCTCGACCGCGAAGACCTGGGCGCCGAACTGGCGCAGCATGTTGGCGCTGATGAAGGCGATCACCGCGCCGATGAAGAAGGAGGTGACCGCCACGATGGGCAGGGCGTCCAGACCCGCCCGTTCGGCCAGGGAGATCACCGACGCCCAGCGGATGCGGCGCGGATCGACGATGCTCCGGGCCAGGACGACGATCAGCCGGCCGTTGAAGGCCAGGGTCTCGACGACGTCGTCGACCCATTCGATCGCCCCGCGGCCGATGCGGTCCAGCAGCTCGGGCAGCATCTGCTGGCGCGGCGGGGGCGGCGCCTCGACCTGCCTGGCCCGTTCGACCAGCTCCAGCAGGCGGCGGATCTCGGGCCGCGCCCGGATCTGCGAGGCGGGAATCCGGTCGCGCGCCGCGTTGGCGATGGCGTATGCGCCGGCGGTGTCGCAGCGGCCGACGTCATGGATGTCGAGGCCGAGGCCCGGATGGACCTGGGCGGCGTCCGACAGGTCGCGCCCCGCCGAGCCCAGGCCGGTGGAGGTCCAGTCGCCGGCCAGCACGGCCACGGCGCCCCCCTCTCGCTCTTCGATGGTGACGCTCGCCGGTGAGTCCATGCCGAAGCGACCATAGCCAGAGCGTGGGCGCCCGCCCAGCCCTGGCGGCCTCGGCGCAAAAGAAAGGCCCCGGAGGAGACCTCCGGGGCCGATGTCGGCTCTGCGTTCCGGATCAGCCCGAGAGGGTGAAGCGGAGCGGGATGGTCACCTTGGCGCCGTCGACGGGCTGGCCGTCGCGGGTCTGAGGCCTCATCTTGAACAGGTTGTGCATGCGGACCGCGGCCTGGCCGAAGCCCATGTCCGGCGGGTCCTCCGACACCACCGAGCAATCGGTGACGGTGCCCTTGGCGGTGACCGTGCAGGTCATCCGCGCCACGCCGGTCTTGCCGAGCTCCATCGCCCGCGGGGGGTAATAGGAGGCCAGTTCGTCGCCGGACGGGACGCGCACCCAG
>JANWHQ010000051.1 GCA_025450315.1 Caulobacteraceae bacterium | reverse complement strand
GGCCGAGGCGGCCCGCCGCGCGGCGGCGACCAGGGCGTCGGTGTCGGCGTCCTCGAAGGCCTGGATCTCGGCGGCGATCACCTGGTGCCAGAACGGGTCCTGCTCCACCCGCGAGATGATGCGGTCCATCATCGCGGCGGCCTCGATCGGATAGTCGCCCGCCGCCGTCTCGCCCGACAGCATCAGGGCGTCGGCGCCCTGGTAGACCGCGTTGGCCACGTCGGAGACCTCCGCCCGCGTGGGGCTAGGCGAATGGGTCATGGAATCCAGCATCTGGGTCGCCACCACCACCGGCGTGCCCCGGGCGCGGGCGGCGCGGATGATGTTGCGCTGGACGATCGGCACCTCCTCGGGCGGCAGCTCCACCCCCAGGTCGCCGCGGGCGACCATCAGCCCGTCGGACAGGTCGAGGATCTCGTCCAGGTGATCGAGCGCCGAGGGCTTCTCGATCTTGGCCATGACGGCGGCGCGGCCGTCCACCAGCCGGCGCAGCTCGGCCATGTCCTCGGGATGCTGGACGAAGGACAGGGCGATCCAGTCCACGCCCAGGCGGATGGCGAAGGCCAGGTCCTCGCGGTCCTTCGGCGTCAGGGCCGGCATCGGGATGCGCACGCCCGGCACGCCCAGGCCCTTGGCGTCGGAGAGCTCGTCGCCCGCCTCGACCACCGTGTCGGCCGACCTGCCGTCGGCGGCGCTCACCCTGAGCGTCACCTTGCCGTCGTCGATCAGCACCAGCACGCCCGGCTTCAGGGCGGCCAGGATCTCCGGATGGGGGACGCCGACGCGGGTCGCGTCGCCCGGGGCCGGGTCGAGGTCCAGCCGGAAGGCCTGGCCCTGGCGGATGGCGACCTTGCCGTCCTTGAACTTGCCGAGGCGGAACTTCGGACCCTGCAGGTCGGCCAGCACGCCCAGGGGCCGCTCGATCCTGACCTCGGCGGCGCGGATCGCCTCGAAGCTCCTGGCGTGGTCCTCGTGCTTGCCGTGGCTGAAGTTCAGGCGGAACACGTCCGCGCCGGCTCTGGCCAGCGCCTCGACCTGCTCGGGCGTACGGCTGGCAGGCCCCAGGGTGCAGAGCATGCGCGTGCGGCGGGACCGGATCATGAGGTCGCCGGCTACTGCTTCTGGTAGGTGGCGACAAGCTCTCCGGACGCCAGCACGTGACCGGCCATGGCGGTTTCGAGCGCCTTGGCGTCGGCGCCGGCGTCGAGCGTCAGCGGCTGGTCCAGGGCGAAGACCTCGAAGTGGTAGTGGTGGGCGGGTCCTGCGGGCGGGCGCGGACCGAAATAGCCGAGCCGCCCGGCGCCCATCTTGCCCTGCACGGCGCCCTCGGGAACCCGGCCCTCGGCCAGGCCGTGGTCGCCGGCCGGCACGTTCCACATCACCCAATGCACGAAGGGCGCGGCCATCGGCGCGTCCGGATCCTCGAGCATGACCGCGAAGGCCTTGGTCCCGCGCGGCGCGCCCCGCCAGCTCAAGGGCGGCGAGGTGCTGGCCCCATAGCTGGAATAGACGGTGGGGATGGGGGCGCCGCTCTTCAGCGCCGAGGAGGAGACCTGCAGGGTCGCCTTGCCCTTCAGCGCCGGGTTGGCGAGCGCGACCTGGTCGGCGCTGGCCGCCAGGACGCCGGAGGCGCCGGCCGTCATGGCGAACGCCGCGATTACAGGTAAGAGCCTCATGCCTCGCTCCATGCCAGCGCGCCCCGCACCGAATCCCGACGGCGCACCATCGGCCGTGCGCCGCGCGAGTACAAGCACAGGCGTTTGACGATCGCGCCACGGCCGGCGCGGGCGGCGGGCCTCACCGGCGGAAGGTGATCCCCACCCGCACGACCCGCGGCTCGTCGTAGGCCACCACCCCGGAGGTGTCGGCGGTCGGGATCTTGGCGTCGAACAGGTTGGTCGCCTCGACATAGAGCTGCATCGAGCTGGAGACGCTCCAGTCCGCGCGGGCGTCGACCTTGGTCCCCGGCCCCAGGTGGACGGTGTTCTGGTCGTCGTCGAACCGCGAGCTCTCGTAGCGGAGGTCGGCGTGCAGGCCGAGGCGCGGGATCGCCTGCCAGTCGACTCCCCCCGTGGCGGTGAAGGCGGGCGCCTGGGCCGGCAGCTTGCCGGTCAGCTGAGGCGCCACGACGCCGCCGTCGACGCGGGCGTGGGTGTAGTCGGCGGCGGCGCGGAGCCTCAGGTCGGGCGTCAACCGGAAGGCGGCGTCGGCCTCCACGCCGGTTGCGTTGATGGTTCCGGCGTTCTGGCGCTGGGCCAGGATGCCGCCGGCCGGGATGAACCCGGCGCCGGGGAACTGGGCGAAGGTCCCGGGCCCCTTGCCGATGGTGACGTTGGTCACCGCGTCCGCCAGCCGATTGTAGAAGACCGTGGCCTCCCAGGTCAGCCGGCCGTCGCCGCCCCCGAAACCGCCTTCCACGCCGTAGAGACGCTCGGGGGTCAGGGCGCTGTTGGCCTCGGTGACGTTGTTGCCCACGCGGAACGGCCGGTAGAGCTCGTTGAGCGTGGGGGCGCGGAAGCCGGTGTAGGCGGCGCTGCGGACGTAGAGCCCGTCGCCCAGCTCGCGCTTGACGCCGATCCGGCCGCTGGGGACCGTGCCCGAGCGGTCGGGCGGGTTGTCCTGGAAGGTGGTGGCGCCGGTGGCGACCACGGTCTCGGTGCGATGGCCATCCATGGTCCACCACCCGTCGATGCGGCCGCCGCCGGTGACCAGCCAGGGACCCTGGGTCCAGGTCGCCTCGACATAGCCGCCCGCCACCAGGGTCCGCCCGCCGGCGATGCGGCGCTGGGCGAAGGCGCCGGACACGTACTTGTAGAGCTCCTGGTCCTCGCCCGCGGCCCCCCGGACGTCCGCCCCGGCCTCCCAGGTCAGGTGTCCCGCCTCGCCGCGCACCGCGGCGTTGGCGCCCCAGCCGGTGGCGGGCGTCGCATACTGGTTGTTGGCGGGGGTGGTGGACAGCCGGCTGGCCGGCACCGAGACGGAGGTGTTGCTGAACTCGCTGTGGCGGATCCAGCCCTGCAGGCGCCAGCCGAGCAGGTCGGCCTCGGGCTGGGCGGCGATGGTGAGGCTGCCGGTCTCGCCCGTGGCCGAGGAGTTGGCGCCGACCAGGCCGGCGGCGCGATCCTCGTGATAGGCGCCGCCGCGGATGGCGATCGCCGCCCGTCCGATCTCGGTCTGGACGCGGGCCGCGCCGCTGTAGTCGTTGAGCGTCAGCGCATCGTCGGCGGGGCCGGCGGCGCCGTCGGTCGGCACCCAGCCGTCGCTATGTTCGCCGGTGGCGGTCAGGAACAGGGTGCTGGCGCCGCCGAGGCTCTGGACCGTGGCCCCCGATCCCCTCACCTCGCCGCGCTCGCCGCCGGAGATGTCCACATCGGCCGCCCCCGGCCGCGACAGCTCGTCCAGGGCGATGACGCCGGTCAGGGCGCCGGCGCCGTAGGGGCCCGCGCCCGCGCCGCGCACCACCGTGGCGCCTTCCAGCGACTCGGCGGGCAGCGAGGTCCAGATCACCCAGCCGCCGAAGGGGTCGTTCTGCGGCACGCCGTCCAGGGTCACCAGCGCCCGCCCGGCCCCCGAGGGGGCGATCGAGCGCAGGGTCACGCCCTGGGTCGTCGGGTTCTCGGCCGCGCTGGAGGTGCGCCGGAACAGCGAGACGCCCGGCACCTGCTGCAGCGACAGGTCGAGCCGCGGCTGGGCCTGCAACTGTTGCGGCGTCAGCTGGATGACGGAGAAGGCGGCCTCGCCGGCCGGCGGCGGCAGGCGGGCGGCGGTGACGACGACGGTCTGGACGGCCGCGGGCGGCGGCGCGGCGTCGACAGGTGCAGCGGCCAATTCTCAGCCTCCCCAAACGGCTTTTGAGTCGGCTTCTAGGCCCTTGAGACCCCGCCGAATATGTCGCGGAGGCAACAGCGACGCTAATAGACCAGAGATATTCCGCTCAGAGCCCCGATCAGGCCGGTGATCACCAGCGCGGCCAGGACCACGATCAGATCGACATTGGTGAACCGTTCCTCCAGCAAGCCGGAGAACAGTCCCCGCCGTCCCCGTCCGGCGCCCAAGCTGCTCATGGCCGCCTCCCCGATGCCTCCGCCTCCCCAAGGCGGTGCGATAACGCTGGTCCGCGTCGCCTAACGGGTGATTAACCCTGTTCCCACACGGCGCCTTAACCGTGCCGACCCAGACAGGACGTTCGAGCGGAGCAGCAGCCATGGCTCTAGAGGCGGACCGGATCATCGAGGGCGACTGCCTGGAGGCCCTGGCCGGCCTGCCCGACAGATGCGTCGACCTGATCTTCGCCGACCCGCCCTACAACCTGCAGCTCGGCGGCGAGCTCCTGAGGCCCGACAACTCCAAGGTCGACGCGGTCGACGACCACTGGGACCAGTTCGCCTCGTTCGAGGCCTACGACCGCTTCACCACCGACTGGCTGACCCAGTGCCGGCGCGTGCTGAAGGACGAGGGCTCGATCTGGGTGATCGGCAGCTACCACAACATCTTCCGCGTGGGCGGGGCGCTGCAGGACCTGGGCTTCTGGATCCTGAACGACATCATCTGGCGCAAGTCCAACCCGATGCCGAACTTCAAGGGCACGCGCTTCGCCAACGCCCACGAGACCCTGATCTGGGCCGCCAAGAGCCGCGGCCAGAAGCGCTACACCTTCAACTACGACGCCATGAAGATGGCCAACGACGAGCTGCAGATGCGCTCGGACTGGACGCTGGCGCTGTGCACGGGCGAGGAGCGGGTCAAGGACGGCTCGGGCCGCAAGGCCCACCCGACCCAGAAGCCCGAGGCCCTGCTGCACCGGGTGATCCTGGCCGCCTCCAGGCCGGGCGACGTGATCCTGGATCCCTTCTTCGGCGTCGGCACAACCGGGTCCGCGGCCAGGCGGCTCGGCCGGCGCTACATCGGCATCGAGCGCGAGCCCGACTATGTGGCCCTGGCCAAGGCGCGCATCGCCAAGGTCGAGCCCGCCTCGCCCGACGACCTGGCGGTGATGGGCTCCAAGAAGTCCGAACCGCGCATCCCCTTCGGCCACATCGTCGAGGCCGGCCTCTTGAGGCCCGGCGACGTGCTCTATTGCCCCAGCGGCCGCCATTCCGCGCGCGTGCGGGCCGACGGCTCGATCGTGGTCGGCGACCTGGCCGGCTCGATCCACAAGATCGGCGCCATGGTGCAGTCCCAGCCCGCCTGCAACGGCTGGACCTACTGGCACTTCAAGACCGACAAGGGCCTGGCCCCCATCGACGTGCTGCGCGCCAAGGTCCGCGCCGAGCTTTCCTAGTTCCGCATGGAGCGCTAAGGCGCCTCCGCCAGAGCGGCGGAGCATATCATGCAAGTGGATCTGAATGGCCTGAGGGCCCTGGTCACCGGCTCGACGTCCGGCATCGGCCGGGCGACGGCGAACAAGCTGGCGGCCTGCGGGGCCGAGGTGCTGGTCAACGGCCGCTCGCCCGAGACCGTCGACGACGTGGTGGCCCAGCTTCGGGACGCCGGCGGCAAGGCCGGCCCGGCGGTGGGGGACCTCGCCACCGCCGAAGGCTGCCAGCTGGTGATCGACCAGGCCGGCGACCTCGACATCCTGGTCAACAACGCCGCCTGGATCGGCTTCAAGCCGGCCTTCGAGATCCCCGACGAGGACTGGATCAGGAGCTTCGAGGTCAACGTCCTGGCCGGGGTGCGGCTGACCCGGCACTACGGCCCTTTGATGAAGGGCAAGGGCTGGGGGCGGATCGTCTTCATCTCCTCGGAATCGGGCATCCAGATCCCCACCGAGATGATCCACTACGGCTTCTCCAAGGCCGCCGACCTGGCGGTCGCCCGCGGCTTCGCCCAGGCGCTGAAGGGCACGGGCGTGACGGTGAACTCGGTGCTGCCGGGGCCGACCCGGACCGAGGCCCTCGCCGGCTATCTGGCGGGCCAGGCCAGGCAGAGCGGCAAGTCCGAGCGCGAGGTCGAGGAGGAATTCTTCCGGACCGCCCGGCCCACCACGCTTCTGAACCGCTTCACCACCCCCGAGGAGATCGCCGAGGTGATCACCTTCGTCTGCTCGCGCGAGGCGTCGGCCATCTCGGGCGCGCCGATCCGGGCCGACGGCGGCGTGGTGCAGGCCATCAGCTGAGGCAGCCATGACCGACGACACCAGCGAGCGATTCGACCGGGGCTGGGCCACGGTCGCCAAGATCAACGGCCCGGCGCGCGACCAGCAGTTCAGGAGCCTGGGCGAGGTGGCGCCCGACTTCGCCAGGTGGATCGTCGAGAGCGTCTATGCCGACGTGCTGTCGCGGCCCCAGCTCAAGCTGCGCGACCGCGAGCTGGCCACCGTGGCGGCCCTGGCGGCCATGGGCAATTCGCCGGCCCAGCTGAAGGCCCACGTCGAGGGCGCCTTGAACGTCGGCCTGGGGCGCGACGAGATCGTCGAGGTGATCTCCCAGATGGCCGTCTATGCGGGCGTGCCGGCGGCGATCAAGGGCCTGCAGATCGCCAAGGAGGTCTTCGCCGAGCGCGACGCGGCCGGCGGCGGCGGCTAGGCTTCGCAGTCCCTGGCCCACCGCAGATTCACCGTATTTAACGGTGACCGGCCCCTTGGAACGCCCCCCGCACCCATGCGCGCGAGGGCGCGGGAGGGGGACGTATTCGAACGTCTCCGGAGCGCAAATCGCCATCTCCCAAGCCTCCATCCTCCGGCTGGACTCCCGCCCGGCTTCGGCGAAGCATGGCCCCGCGCTGGGGTGGATGAGCGCGGGCCTAAGTCGGGAGGGGTTGGCTGGGGGATTTCGGATAGGCGCCAGGAGCCGACGTTCGATTTCCTCCAGGAAGACGACCTTGGGGCGGTTCAGCTGCGCCTCAATGCAGTGCGAGCCAAGTTGTCACCCTGCCAGGCCCGCGATGAGCAATGAGCTCACACGCCAACGACCGGTTCAGGGTCCCCGATGTCGCCTCGTCTCGAGACGCCGAGGCTGGACGACCCCGTCGTCGCAATCGCGCCAATCCGGCGTTCGCCTGCCACCACGCAGTCGCCGAACGCGACGCATCAGGAGATCGCCAAGCGCATTCTGTAAGATGCAATCTCAAAGCCGACGTTTTCATAGAACGCCAGGGCTTCTCGATTGAAGCCGCGAACATTCAGTTCGACGGCGGCGACGCCTTGTTCATCGGCCCATCTGAGCGCAGCCTCTACCAGGAGCCTCCCCGCACCTTCCCGTCTTCTGGCTGAACGAACGACCAGGCTGTCGATCTCCGCGATGGTTCGTCCGGGCGCCACCAAGGTTGCGGGCATTTCGCGAACGAACATGTGGCTCATTCCAACAAGCTCGCCATTCGCATCCTCGGCGACCAACAGGGCGGAGCTGGGCGTCGCAAGGATGTTCGAGATATATTCAATGCTTCTCGCAGGAGCCTCGAGCTCGGCGAACTCCTCTGGTCGCCGTTCAATGTGGTGCTCGTCCAGCTCGACGAACAAGGCGCTGATCTGGTGAAGGTCTGCAGCAACGGCTTGGCGCACGGTGAGTTGGGTCATGTTGGCTTCGGTGAGGTCCGGGCGACGGCTGCATGGGGTTTCGAAGCGCGCTTCCCCGCGCCGCACGGATTGGCGCCGGGCCTGAGGGCGCGGCCTAGCGGCGGTCGGTCAGGCCCATGCGCAGGACCTCGAGCAGGATCGCCGCCACCGTCGCAAGGTAGATGATGGTCACCGACAACGGCAGCAGGGTCAGCCGCCCTTCCGGAATCCAGTTCCAGATGTAGAAGACCACCCCGGCGCGGACCACGGCGTGGGCCGTGTAGATCAAGGTCTTGCCGTAGCTCCAGCCGATAACCGGCCAGTGCAGCGACAGGCCGATGGCCAAGATCAGGGATGTCAAGGCAGGCGCCGTCCAGAGCGCGCCGACGAACATGGGCCAGAACAGCAGCATCGCCACGAAGGTCGGAACCAGGACGCCACTGACCGCGGTGCGGTCACGCAGGAAGTCGCTATGGAACAGCTTCGCCAACCCCAGCGCCAGGGGAAAGATCAGCCCGCTGCCCCACATGGCTGCGGTCGTCCAGAGGCGCTGGTTGTGGGCCTGGCCAACCCAGGCGAGCATCAGCCAGTAGAGAGCGCCCGCCAAGGGGATGGGAAACCCACCCTTTAGCCGCCGGAAATGTGCGTGCCGCTCGGCCAGCAGCTCTGCGCCAAGATCATTAGCCATGTCCACCTCCACCAAGGTGCCAGGCTATCCAGACAGCTCTCCGGGCTCGAGTGACGCGCGTCATCGGTGACGAATGACATGTGTCACTTCGCCAGGCCGACCAGGTCAGGCTAGGGTCGGCTGCGATGACAGGGGAAACGGAGCGGCTAGGAGCGTTCGCAAGCGGTCCCCGCCGTTGGGCGTGGCTGGCCTATCTTCCCCTGTTCTTCTGCCGCTGGTGGTTCGCCCCGCCGACATCGCAGCACGTCCTGTTGGCGCTCCTGGTCCTTCCGATCGTCGTGCTTCTGTTCCTGCAGGCGCCTAGCCGAAGCCGGTTGGCGTCGGCGACGAGCGCCATCGCGGTGCTCGGCCTCGGCTTCCTGCTCTCACTTACCGGGGGCGTTTGGCTGGTGGTGGCGGTCTATTCGGCCGCCATCGCCGCGGAGCTTAGGCCCCACCGCCTGGCCGGAGGGCTGATCATACTCTTGACCGCGGCTTCGGGGGTCTTCGGGCTGATCCGGCACGAGCCCTTGCTGTTCGTCTCGATCGGCCTGTTCATGATGCTTCTGGTTGGCTTCGAGAACGTCTCGCGCGTGAGGTTGCGCGACAAGAGCGAAGCGCTCGCGGCGGCGCATGGAGAGGTGAGGCGCCTCGCAGCAGCCGCCGAGCGCGAGCGGATTGGTCGGGACCTGCACGACCTGCTCGGCCGGACGCTGACCTTGGTGTCGATCAAGGCCGAACTCGCCAGCCGCCTGGCTTCACGTGACGCCGCCTCCGCTGAAAAGGAGATGAGCCAGGTGGCAGAGGCTGCCAGGGCCGCCTTGACCGAAATGCGTGCTGCGGTGATCGGCATGACAACGGGAGGATTGGAACGAGAGCTGGAGGCCTCCCGCCAAGCCCTGGCTGCGGCGGGTGTCAGCAGCGAGGTGGAGGGCGACGTGGAGCAGGTTCCGGCGGACGCCGGCGCGGTCCTGGCGATGATCTTGCGAGAAGCGGTCACCAACGTGATCCGGCACTCAGGTGCGCGGCGCTGCACCATCGCTTTACGCTCCGACGCCAACGAGGTGTGCCTGACGGTGGCCGACGATGGCTGTGGGATCACCGGTGCGACCGGCGCAGGGCTCGCCGGCGTTCGGGCCCGAGTGGAGGCGGCCGGCGGCAAGTTCACCCTGGATGCTGGCCCTGGCGTGCGCATCGTGGCCTCCCTGCCGGGGAGAGCGGGGAAGTGATCCGCATTGTCATTGCCGAGGACCAGGCCCTGGTGCTTGGCGCCTTGGCGGCGCTGTTGTCACTCGAATCCGACCTCGAGGTCGTCGGTCAAGCTCAAGACGGCGCCGCCGCACTCGAGGCGGTCCGGCGCCTCAGACCTGACGTCCTGGTGTCCGACATCGAGATGCCCATCATGACCGGGCTGGAACTGGCGCGGGCGGTCAAAGCCGAGGGGCTTGGCGCGCGCATTGTGATGGTCACGACCTTTGGCCGGCCCGGCTATCTACGGGAGGCGCTGGAGACCGGCGTGAAGGGCTATCTGCTGAAGGATTCCCCCGCCGAGGTGCTCGCTGAGGCCATCCGCGAGGTCGCCGGCGGCCGCCGGGTGATCGCGCGAGAGTTGGCCGAGGCCGCCTGGGACGTCGGTTCCAATCCGCTCAGCGAACGCGAGAGGTCCGTCCTGCGCTTGGCCGAAGCCGGACGGTCGAACAAGGAGATCGCCCGGCGCCTGGGCCTGGCGCCTGGCACGGTCAGGAACCAGCTCTCGGAAGCGTCGGCCAAGCTTGGCGCCGCAGGCCGCATCGAGGCCGGCCGCATCGCCCGCGACAAGGGCTGGCTCTGATTCAGGTCACGTCCTGCGCCTGAGAGAGCGGAAGTTTCCAATGGCAGCGTTGAGTCAAGTGCGTCCGGCAACACCGAGTCCGAAATGCGCCATTTGCAGACGTTGAGATCCGTCCAGAAACCCGACATTGCGGCTCAGTGCCTAGCTCCCTCCGATCATGCCCGGTTTCAAAAGGCACCCTGGTTGAAGCTTGGCGTTTTGTCCCTCAACCTGCCGCGACCTAACGACAGTGCGTCCCCTCTGGAGATAGAGACTAGATGACCTTGGCGATGGCTTGGCGTTCGGCCGACGGCATCAGAATGGCCGCCGATTCACGTCTGAATTTCAATGGCGTATTCGTTGATCAAGGCATCAAGATCGTCTCAACGCCCTATCGCATATACGGACCCGGCGAACGCACCTCTGAGAACATCGTGGCCTCAGGCGACCTCGGCATGTGCTTCGCAGGAAGTGCCATCGCGGCTCTTACGCTGTCAGAGGCCCTGCGCGACGTGCTGACTCAGATGCAGGCCGCCCCTGGATATTCTGACGTGAGCATGGATGGGATCGTCGATCTCCTTTGGCGAACTTATGAGGTTCTGGAACAGGATCTTTGCGCGGCGCTCGATGAGAAAGGTCTAGCGAAGGTCATAGTAGCGGGTTTCTGCGTGCGCGCGCAGTGCCAACGTGCGTTCCTCTTTGACGTCGACAAGACGACGTTTCAACGTTCGAAACGCGAGATCCTCCGGGGTGTGGGCCAGCACGAATTCATCGGAAGCGGAACGCAGCGGGCGATCGCAGCCCTGCCACAAACACCCACCCAACGCGACTACATTGAAACACTACGCGAAGTGATTGACGACGAGGCTGAGCCCACAGTCGGCGGTGCCATTCAATATGGCGAACTATCGGGGAGGAACTTTCGTGTCCTTGGAGTGGCGAGCCTTGGCGAGCATATGGTCCACTACTGGCGATCCGGGCTGGACCTCAACAATGGAAAGCTTACTTCTGGAAATGGGCTTGTTCTCGGCTATCCTCTGCTAAATCTGATTTAGCGCTCCGCCGCCGTGACCTCGGCGGTTCAGCGCCACTAGCGGACATTGGGATCGGGCCACGAAGCGGATGCTTGAGGCCTAGATCAATGACAGCTTGTCCGCGTCCCCTCGCGGGCCGCTGAAACCAACGTTCTCAAGTAACAACGACCGGCCCCGCGCCCACGTCCAGGCCCTCTTGCGCCAGCTGATTGATGCGGTCGCCCGTATCGCAGGGACCGGTTCCGGTTCGTCGAGGTCTGGGGACTTCCTACGTCCGCTGAGGTCGGACTCCGGTTCGAGCCGCAATCACCGTTCCAGAAATGTGACGTCGTCGTAGGCAAGGACCCAGGGTGCGAGCCCCCCGTTCGCCAGCGTGATCGTGAACCGCAGCGGCGAGCTCGGGGTGCGCTTGGCCGGCGGAACGGTCGTCAGTGTGATCTTCACGTCGAACTTCGCCACCAGAAGATGGGCGACCAGGTCCTCCACAAAGCAGCAGGTCCGGTCCAGCATCCGTTCGGCGAAACGCGTCACCGGCACGCCGCGGATCTCGGGTTCTTCCGGCACGACCGCCTCGGGCGATGTGCGGTAGTTGACCCGCGGCAGCACCCATCCGTCATGTTCGATCGCGTTGCGCGCCAGGACCAGTTCCTCAGACCAGGCCCGGGTCTGGCGCAAGTAGTCCGCGAGGTGAGGATCGGTCTGCACGAGCCGCGCCAGACCATTCTCGAACGCCGCCGGCTTCTGGAAGAGGAAGCCGATTTCCGCACCCAGCAGCCGAGCCAGATTCTGGAGAGTGTCCTTCGAGACGCGCACCGCGCTCGTCAGAAAGTCGGTGACCTCCCGCCGCAGCGGCTTGTCGATGCTTTCGGTGACGCGGATGACCTGACCGCCGCGCTCGACGAACTTGCCCGACGTGACGGCCTCCACATGATCGCGCCAGAGCCGCGTGAGGTCGGCGACATTCTCCCGACAGGTCGACAGCGACTGGTGCATGGCCTCGAACAGCCGATCGAAGGCGAGCCGGCCGGCCTCGTCTTCGGTGTATGCCTGGTCCCGGAGCGTCAGCAGGCCGAGCATCAGCCGCGCGATGTAGGGCGACGCCGTCCCCTCGTCGCCGACCTTCTGCACGAAGAACTGCTCCTTGGGCTGATGGAACCGGAGGTTCGAGCGCACGCCGGCGACACGCAACAGCTGGGCAAACCCGCGGCGGTCCATCGGCAGCACCGACGAGACCTGGAGGTCGCCGGGCTGCCGCAGCACGGTCCAGCTGTTAGGCTTCAGGCCCGCAAAGATCAGCAGTCCGTCGAGCGGAAACTTGCCGGTGAGCACGATGACGCCGCCGTCCTGCCACGGCACAAAGCGAAGCGCCGCCAGCGGCTCCTTCGCCCCCGGCCCCAGAATCTGGACGGGCACCTCCGGCACCATGCGGTCCCGGTAGTACTCATCGGGGACAGGCTTCAGGTCGCCGGCCAGATTGTACTGGTAGCCGCTGACCACGATCGCCTTGCGGTCGGCAGGGTCCGGTTTGGGAAGCTCGGGGATGTCCGTCGGGCGACGAAACAGCTGCAGGTGCTGGAGCAGCCAGGTCGCCGCGGCGGTCACGGGGCCGAGGGCGCCGATGGTCTTGGTCAAGACGATGTAGACCCCTAGCCGGTAAGGCAGGTCGTTGTCCGGGGTCGGCGGGAACCAGCCCATGAGGGCCGACGCGCCCGGGAACTGGATGCCGTACTCCAGCGCGCAGACGCCGTTGATCACGAGCCGATCGAGCCACAGCCCGCCCGGCGTCTCGGCATTCAGTGCCTGGAGGCGCTCCACGATCTGCTCCACAGGCCCATCGATCGAGCGCGCGAACACGAGCCCGAGCGTGCCGTTTGAGCTATCGTTGGGCGTGTCCTTGTGCTGGCGCTTCGCTAGTCGCTTCGCAGACGCGATCCGGGCGTAGGCTGCCGTCAGGGACTTCTCGGTGAGGACATCGACGATATCCGCCACCGCCGCGACGGTGGACACCTCCGCATCCGCGCCGTCCTCGTCTCCCGCGTCGGCGTCGGCCGCGATGATCAGCGGCAACGCGTCGCTGGTGGTCCCGGCGGCGTCGAACAGCCGTCCCGAGCGGATGCGGTACCGTCCGCCGACCAGCCCGGCCAATTCGCCGCGCAAGGCGTCGGCGAACGCCGGGCCGGATAGATCGCCGATCCGCGCGTCAAGTCCCCTCAGGCGTGCCAGGAAATCTTCAGAGATGGGATCGGCCTCATAGGAACACGATGCCGCCGGGTCGAGCGGACGAGCCATCGACCGGCATCGCGTCGTTGGGAAGGCAACCTAGCATGGCGACAGATTCGGCTTCGGTGGATCAGGGGACAGGATACGCGTCCCTGCTGGCTTGCTCCAAAGCCATAGGGTCGGATGGAGATTAGTTCGGAGTCCACACAACTCCCCGTGGAGAACTGTGGACAAGGTCGTCGATCCAGGCCTGACAGTTGAGAAAGCGAACGGGACTCGCTAGAACATAACGAAAACAAGGAGCTCTCACCATCGTCGGAATCACCTGGAACGGTCGGCCATTCGATCCGCGCCGGTTCGGCCAGGACCTGATGGAGAAGGCGATCGCCAAAGCTGTTGAGGTCATGATCGAGCGTGGCCGAGCTGCAGCCGCGTCGATGGTGGACCCACAGACCGGGGCGCATCCGTTGGTGTTCGCCTGGAAAGCTCCCCCGAAAAGCGTTCGGATCACGACGTCAGGGTCCGAGGAGTTTGCGTTGGCGCTGGAGACCAGGTTGGACCGCGACCGCAGCAGAAGCCACGACGGCACAGGAACGCCGCCTGTCGTCTATTTCGCCCACGCCAGCGAAGATAAGGCTGCCGCACGGCCAATCGCCGAGTACCTCATGGCCAACGGCATCGACGTGTGGTTCGACGAATGGGAAATCGCAGCCGGCGATAGCCTGCGACGCAAGATGGACGAAGGCCTCGGAGCCTGCACCCATTTTGTGGTTCTGCTCAGCCCGACAGCGCTCATTAAGCCCTGGGTCAATGAGGAAGTCGACGCGGGGTTCGTTCGACGGGTGGAGGGGACCTCAAAATTCATCCCGCTCCGACTCGGGTTGCCCTTGACCGACCTGCCGCCTCTTCTGAAAGGCATGCTTTCGCCGGAGATCGCGCCGGGTCATCAGGGGGCGCTCGAGGCCCTGGTGAACCAAATCCATGGAGTCAGCGCTAAGCCCGCGTTGGGCCCAACTCCTCGCTACGTTCAGCGGGTCGACGCCTTGGGCCACTACTCGCCAGCCGCTATCGCGATTGGCAAGCGCATAGCGAGCGTCAGCGAGACTGCAGAGGCGTTCGACCCGCAGCTCGACTTCGAGGACTTGGCGGCGGCGACCGGCCTGTCGTTGGACGATGTCGAAGTCGGCGTCCTCGACCTCGTAGAAGCCGGCCTTCTCGAAGAAACCGACACCATCGGGGAGTCCATCGTCTGGCCTCTCGGACCGCTCTACATCACCTTCGATCCGCACGTGCATGATTGGCGACCGGCCGAAGACGCGAAGACGTTGGCAGCGACCATGGTCAATATGGGCTCCGAACAATATTCGCCCACTGACCTGAATGCCGGCCTGAACTGGCCCGTGCGACGGATGAACGCCGCCTTGCACGCTGTTAAGGCCGCCGGACTTGCAGATTGCCACCAGCTAATGGGCGGCGACCGCTGGGCGGTCACGCTTCTGATCGTGACGGCGCATACCCGGCGCGCGGCAAGGGCTTGACGGGCCGGCCGCGGCTGAATGGAGAGCTGCGTTTGATTGTCCTGTGGGAAGTCCAACCGTTCGGCGATGGCTGGGAAGATCTGGAACCGGAGCCCGTGGTCTGGCTCGATATTGCGAAGGTCGAGGCGTCGTTCGCCTGCTCCAGTGATCATTACGTCGGAAAGGGCGGCTCGGGAGCCGGTCAACCTTCGCGATACGCCAACATCGGCCGCCATTTTCGCAGCGGGCACCCGATGTGGATGCCCCACCTGGGCCTCGACGACGACCAGCTGATCTCTTTCGCTGATGGCCGCCACCGGTTTGCGTGGGTCCGAGATCATGGCGCGGCGGCCATCCCGGTGACGACCACTCTGGAAGAGGAGCAGGAACTTCTGCGGCGCTTCGGATCGGCGCTCCGCGAGACGATCCTGCCGTAGCGTCGTACCCCGAAAGCAGGCATTGCGGAGTTCGGCTAAGAGTC
>JANWHQ010000050.1 GCA_025450315.1 Caulobacteraceae bacterium | reverse complement strand
TCCGGCGTCTGGCGGGCGGGGGATCCAGGGCGTTGGCGGTCGTCATCGGCAGGTCTTTCGGTCTCGGATGAGGTTCTCTGAACGCCTGAACGCACAAAACGCCCATTCCGTGGCGCGGCCGCGGGGCGGCCCCCGAAACGGGAGCCGCCCTTCGGCCGCCCAGGCCGGGCAGGCGCTCCGATTACTGCGGGGTCGTCTGGCCGCCGGACGCCGAGGCGTCAGGGGCGGCCGGAGCCGGCGCGGTGGTCGGAGCAGGGGTCGTGGCCGGGGCCGGCGTCGGCTGCGGGGCCGGGGTCGACAGCGACGGAGCCGGAGCCGCCGGGGCGGGCGCCGCCGGGGCGACGGCGGAGGGCGCCGGAGCCTGGGCCGGCGGGGCCGCGGACGGGGCTGGCGTCAGGGCCAGCGGCGCCGGCGGGGTGACCGCCTGGGGCGCGGGAGCGCGGGCGACGGGCGCGGGCGCCTGGGATTCGGTCGTCTCGGCGCGGACCGCGCGGTGGGCCGGCGTCTCGGCGCGGACGCGGTGGGCCGGGCGGGCGGCCATGCGGGCCTCGGGGGACGGGCGCGGCGCGGCGCTTTCGATGCGCAGGTGGCGCGGGGCGGGCGCGGCCTTCATGGGCGCCGGATTGGCGGCCCCGGTGGCGGGGGCCGGAGCCGGCGTGGCGGCGGCCATGGCGTGGGCCGGGGCCTGGCTCAGGGTGTGACGGCCGGTCAGGGCGCCGTTGGCGGCCTGCTCGTGCCGGCTCATGGCGAACACCAGCCCGCCGATCACCGCCGCGCCCACGGCCAGGCCGATCAGCGGCCCGGCGCCGACGCGCTGGCGTTCGTGCATCTTGTGGAAGACCGCGGGTTGGGCGGCGAACATCGGGCCGTCGGTGGGGGCGGCGGTCGCCCCCGGACCCGGATTACCAATCGGACGATCGCTGAGGGAGTCCAGACTCGGCTCCGAAGCATCAAAGACATGGGCGGCCATAGGATTGCTCCATTCTGGTTGGCCCCTCTCCCGCCAAGGGAACGACGAGCGCCGTGGCCGGTTCCACGCTTGGCTACGCCAGTATATCGCCTTTGGCGCGGCGCGCCTTTGTGAGGGAACTCTCGGATCAGCGAAGCATGATGGTTCAATGACGCGGAATCTTTTGCGGGTACGCTGGGCTCCAGCCGCGAAAGACCTTGTTGTACTTTAGCGTTGTAAAGGAAGCGGAACCGCCGCCCGCGCCTGGGTTTCCGGCGGCCGCTTTGCCGTCACTGAAGCGTCACTTAGACGTGGGAAGGCGTCACGTGCTGCAGCGGCGAATCGCCATGGCGACGGTCGATAACTTCTTCGGATCCAGCGGCCCCGCGCGCGGGGGCGCAGCCGCCGTGGCGGCGGGCCTGGTGGCCATCGCGGTCTTCGCCATCCTGAAGACGGCCAGCGCGCCGACCGGCGCCGCCATAGCGGTCGGTCTGGTCGCCGGCGCGGCGACGGCCGTGCTGCTTCGCCCCCGCCCCGGCGCCGGCGCCTCGGGACCCGCCCTGGCCGAAGCCGCCGAGCGCGCCGATCCGCCCTACGCCCTGGTGTTGGAGAGCCTGTCGGACCCGGTGCTGCTGGTCAGCGACCAGGGCGAGGAGAGCGGCGAGCCGCGCCTGGTGTTCGCCAACGCGGCGGCCCGCGAGCTGCTGAGGCTGCAACGCTCGGGCGGGCTGCTGGCCGCCTACATCCGCAATCCGCGGGTGCTGGAGACGCTGGAAGAGGCGCTGCACGGCCGCATCGAAGCCGAGGCAGTGTTCGAGGAGGGCGGCGCCCTGGAGCGCGTCTGGCGCGCCATCGCCAAGCCTCTGCCCTCGGAAGGCGTCGAGCGGCTGGCCCTCCTGTGCATGCGCGACGAAACGGACGCGCGCCGCAACGAGCGCATGCGCGCCGACTTCCTGGCCAACGCCAGCCACGAGCTGAGGACGCCCCTGGCCTCGCTGGCCGGCTTCATCGAGACCCTGCGCGGCCACGCCAAGGAGGACGCCGCCGCCCGCGACCGCTTCCTGGCCATCATGAGCCAGCAGGCGCTGCGCATGTCGCGGCTGATCGACGATTTGCTCTCGCTGAGCCGCATCGAGCTGAACGAGCACATCGCGCCCGGCGGCGAGCTCGATCTCGCCCTGGCCGTGGCAGACGTGCTGGACGCCCTGGGCCCCCTGGCCGAGGAGCGCCGGATCCGGCTCGACACCCGCTTCGCCCCCGTGGGCGCGGCGGTGGTGATCGGCGACCGCGACCAGATCATCCAGGTGATCCAGAACCTGGTGGACAACGCCATCAAATACGCCGGCGAGGGTGGGACGGTGACCGTCGAGCTCGATGCCGACGTCGGGCTGGAGCAGGCGACCCGCCCGCGTTCGGCCGCCGCCTCGCGCCTGTCGCTGCTGACGCCGGACTGGGGCCACGAAGCGCGCTACGCCGCGCTCCGGGTCTCCGACAGCGGCCCCGGCATCGCGCGGGAGTTCCTGCCGCGTCTGTCGGAGCGGTTCTACCGGGTCGAGGGCCAGAAGGGCGGCCAGGCCGGCACGGGGCTGGGGCTGGCGATCGTCAAGCACATCCTGAACCGCCACCGCGGCGGCCTGACGGTGGAGAGCGCCGCCGGCGAAGGGGCGACCTTCACGGCCTATTTCCCCAAGGTCGCGCAGGGCTGATCTTGACCGTGTCACAAAACTGTCGCCACGCCGTCATGCAAGCTCAGCAAACGCAGGTCACTAGAGCGTGACAGCCGAAACCGCACACGATTTCGCCTACCGCGCTTTGGCGGCGAGTAGCGGAGGGGGCCTGCGCCGCGCCCCCGCTTCGGTCTAGACTGGCGGCGCACAGAGGAAGAGGTCGCCCGCGCATGGCCGATCATATCGTCAAGGCCTACGACGAGGAGCTGAACCACCTGGCGGCCGACGTGGCGCGCATGGGCGGCCTGGCCGAGGCCGAGGTGGCCGACGCCCTGGACACGGTCACCCACCGCGACATGACGCTGGTGCAGACGGTGATCGAGCGGGACCTGAAGCTCGACGCCCTGGACTCCGAGATCGAGCGGCGCACCATCCGCCTGATCGCCCTGCGCCAGCCGGTGGCCCAGGACCTGCGACGCACGGTGGCGGCGATGAAGATCGCCCAGAACCTCGAGCGCATCGGCGACCTGGCCAAGAACATCGCCAAGCGGGGCGCGGTGCTGGCCGACTCCGAGCCGATCACCCCCCTGACCCGTTCGATCGAGCGCATGGGCCGGCTGGTCGCCACGAGGCTGAAGGACGTGCTGGACGCCTACACCACCGCCGACCTCGAGCGGGCCGTCGGCGTCTGGTCGCGCGACGACGAGGTCGACGAGCATTACGACAGCCTGTTCCGCGAGCTGCTCACCTACATGATGGGCGATCCGCGCACGATCACCGCCGGGGCGCATCTGCTGTTCATCGCCAAGAACCTGGAGCGGATCGGCGACCACGCCACCAACATCGCCGAGATCGTGCACTACGAGATCTCCGGCGAGGAGCTGCCCACCGAGCGGCCCAAGTGGGACGCCCTGCGCCAGGCGGGGGCCGAGCCTTGAAGCCCTACGTCCTGATCGTGGAGGACGAAGAGTCCCTGGCCACCCTGCTGCAGTACAACCTCGACAAGGAGGCCTTCCGCGTGGCCGTCGCCACCGACGGCGAGGAAGCCCTGTTGATGATCGACGAGGGCGCGCCCGATCTTGTGGTGCTGGACTGGATGCTGCCCAAGGTGTCGGGCGTGGAGGTCTGCCGCCGCCTGCGCGCGCGGCCCGAGACGCGCAACCTGCCGATCATCATGCTGACCGCCCGCGGCGAGGAGTCCGACCGCATCCGCGGCCTCGACACCGGCGCGGACGACTACATCGTCAAGCCGTTCTCCATGTCGGAGCTGGCGGCCCGCATCCGCGCGGTGCTGCGCCGCATCCGCCCGGGCCTGGCCGAGGACAATATCCGCCATGGCGACCTGGTGATCGACCGGGCCGCCCACCGCGTGCGCCGCGGGGCCCGCGAGGTGCGGCTGGGGCCGACGGAATTCCGCCTGCTCGACTATCTGATGCAGCACCCCGGCCGGGTGTTCAGCCGCGAGCAGCTGCTCGACGCGGTCTGGGGCTCGGACGTCTATGTCGAGGCCCGCACCGTGGACGTGCACATCGGGCGCCTGCGCAAGGCCCTGAACGACGGCTTCGAGGACGACCCGATCCGCACGGTGAGATCCGCCGGCTATTCGCTCGACGTCGAGGCGGCGTAGGCCCCTGGTCCTCGCCCGCGCAGCGGGGGAGGCGCCTACAGCGGCTCCAGCTCGCTGAGCCCGGGCCAGGTCCCGTCCCGCGCGTTGGTGAGGATCTGGTCGGTCGGCAGAGGCCAGTCAATGCCGATTTCCGGGTCGTTCCAGGCCAGGCCGCCCTCGCTGTCGGGCGCGTAGTCGTGGGTCACCTTGTAGAGCACCTCGGCGGTCTCGGTCAGGGTGACGAAGCCGTGGGCGAACCCCGCGGGCACCAGCATCTGGCGCCAGTTCTCCTGCGACAGCTCCACCCCCACCCACTGGCCGAAGCTCGGCGAGCCCTTGCGGATGTCGACGGCCACGTCGAACACCGCCCCGCGCGTCACCCGCACCAGCTTGTCCTGCATGTGCGGCCTGCGCTGGAAATGCAGCCCGCGCAGGATGCCCTTCTTGCCCGACAGCGAATGATTGTCCTGGACGAACGGCTTGTCGAAACCGGCGTGGGCGAGGGTGTTGCGGCTGTAGGTTTCCGAGAAGAATCCTCTCTGGTCCCCGTGGCGCACGGGGACGATCAGCAGCACGTCGGGCAGGGCCAGGCGGCGGATCTCGGTCATGGCCGGTTCATGGCCGGGCGCGGGCCGCAAGGCAATCGCCGAGCGCGCGCCGGACCGTGATTTCCGGGCCGGGGCCCCCTAGATTGGGCAAGGGCAAGGAGCGAATCGTTGGCGGCGTCGGCGGGACCGGAAATCGAGAGGCTGATCGCGCTGCTGGGCAAGCTGCCGGGGCTGGGTCCCCGTTCGGCCCGGCGGGCGGCCCTGGCCCTGCTGAAGCGCCGCGACCAGCTGCTGCAGCCCCTGGCCCAGGCGCTGTCGGAGGCGGCCGCCAAGGTGCGCGCCTGCCAGGTCTGCGGCGCGCTGGACACCTCCGACCCGTGCCAGGTCTGCTCCGATCCCGGCCGCGACAACGCCCTGATCTGCGTGGTCGAGGAAGTGGGCGGGCTCTGGGCCATGGAGCGCGGCGGGGCCTTCCGCGGCCGCTATCACGTGCTGGGGGGGCTGCTGTCGGCGCTGGACGGGGTGGGGCCCGACGCCCTGCGCGTCACCGAGCTGGTGCGGCGCGTCGGCGAAGGCCAGGCCCGCGAGGTGATCCTGGCCTTGCCGGCCACGGTCGACGGCCAGACCACCGCCCACTACCTCGCCGAGCGGCTGGAGCCGTCGGGCGTGCAGGTGACCATGCTGGCGCGGGGCGTGCCGGTGGGCGGCGAGCTCGACTGGCTGGACGACGGCACCATCGCCCAGGCGCTCAGGGCTCGGCGGCCGGCCTAGCCTGCGACCATCGCCAGCATCCGCTCGGCGGCCTGCAGGTGCAGGCGCTCGACCATCCGGCCGTCCAGGCGGATCGCGCCCTTGCCGGCGGCCTCGGGCGCGGCGAAGGCGGCCACGACCGCCTGCGCCCAGGCGATCTCCTCTGGCGAGGGCGAGAAGGCGGCGTTGGCGATGGCGATCTGGCGGGGGTGGATCAGGGTCTTGCCGTCGAAGCCCCAGCCGGCCTCCTCGGCGCACTCGGCCCTCAGCCCCTCCTCGTCGTCCATGGCGTTGAAGGTCCCGCCGAAGGCCAGCAGGCCGTGCGCCCGCGCCGCCACCACCACCCGGCTCAGGATCGGCCGCAGCGCCGCCCGGGCGTGGCCGGGTTTGAGCCTGAGATCCTGGCCGAGATCGTTGGGCCCGACCACCAGGCCGGCCAGGCGCGTCGAGGCGGCCGTCTGGGCGATCTCCTCCAGGCCGGCGACCGCGCGGGCGGTCTCCACCATGATCCACAGCCGTGTGCGTCCAGGCGCCGCCGCCAGCGCGCGGTCGTAGGCGTGGACCTCGGCCGGCGAGGAGACCTTCGGCGCCAGCACCACGTCCGGCCCGGCCTCGGCGATGGCCTCAAGGTCCGGGGCGCCCCATGCGGTATCCAGCCCGTTGCAGCGGACGGCGACCTCTCGGCGACCGAAATCCGCGCCGACAGCCGCCACGGCGGCGGTCCTTGCCTCAAGCTTCGCTTCGGGCGCGACGGAGTCCTCCAGGTCCAGGATCACCCCGTCGCAGGGCACCTCCCGCGCCTTCTCGATCGCCCGTCCGTTGGACGCCGGCATGTAGAGCAGGCTGCGCCTTGGGCGCGGATCGGGATCATCGGGCGCCATGCGCACGGCCTCTCTGGTCTAGCGCCATCGGCGTCCTATGATGCCCGTCATGAGCAGCTCCAGGCCCGAGATCATCCGCTACGACGAGACCGCCCGCAACGTGCTGGGCGGCGAGCTCAAGCCCTGTTCGGTCGATCCGGTCACCGGCTTCTACCGCAACGGCTGCTGCGAGACCGGGCCGCACGACCTGGGCCTGCACACCGTCTGCGCGGTGATGACCGACGACTTCCTGGCCTACTCCAAGTCGGTGGGCAACGACCTCTCGACCCCGCATCCGGAATACGAGTTCCCGGGCCTGAAGGCCGGCGACCGCTGGTGCCTGTGCGCGCCACGCTGGAAGGAGGCGCTGGACGCGGGCATGGCGCCGATGCTGGTGCTGGAATCCACCCACGAGGAGACCCTGGCGATCGTCCCCTTGGGCGTGCTGAAGGACTACGCGTTCAAGGGGTAGTGCGTCCTTCGAGACGGCCGCTGGCGCGGGCTCCTCAAGGATGACGAATGCTGGGATTGCATGACGTGCGTCGTGGTGAGGAGCGGCCAATCGGCCGCGTCTCGAACCACGCAGGGCCGTTCAGCCCAGCCGATACTCGCGCTCCAGGTCGTAGCGGGAGCCGTCGTTGGACAGCCAGCTGGAATAGAGGCCGAAACGGTCCACCCGAAAGGGCGGGGACTTCAGCAGGTTGTGCCCCTGGACCCAGGCGGCGACGCGGCCGGGCTCGGCGCGCTTCAGATAGGCCAGGGTCACGTGGGGCCGGTAGGCGCGGGTTTCGGGCTTGAGGCCGGCCCGGCGCGCGGCGGCCTCGCAGCGCCCGGCCAGCACCCGCAGCGGCTCGCTGTCGGCCACCCCGGCCCAGAGGGCGTTCACCTCCTTGCCCTCGCCGAAGGTCCCGACCCCCTGGAGGGTCAGCTCCAGCGGCCATCCCGACACCGTGGCCAGCTCGGCGTCGAGGTCGGCGGCGACGGGCTCGGCGACCTCGCCGAAGAAGCGCAGGGTGACGTGCAGGCTCTCCAGCGGCCGCCAGCGCGCGCGGGGCAGGCCTTGCTGGCGTCGCTGAAGGCCCTCGCCGATCTCGGGCGGAACGGCGATGGCGGCGAACAGGCGGATCACCTCTTGAGCACCCGCGCCACCACCGGCGCCAGCCGCCGGGCGATGACCTTCACGCCCCGGGCGTTGGGATGGATGCCGTCGCCCTGGTTCAGCCCCGGCGTCAGCTCGACCCCGCCCAGCAGGTTCGGATAGAGCGCCACGCCCTCGGCCCGGGCCACCGCCGGGAACACGGCGTTGAACTCGGCGGCGAAGCGGGCGTCCAGGCGCCGAGGGGCCGACATGCCGCAGACCAGCGCCTTGATCTTCCGCGCCTTCAGCCGCCGCACGATGGCGGTCAGGTTCCGCAGGGTGGTCTTGGGATCCAGCCCCTGGAGCAGGTCGTTGCCGCCCAGCTCGACGATGCAGAGGGCCGTGTCGTCCTGGACGCTGAAGTCCAGCCGCGCCAGGCCCCCCGCCGTGGTGTCGCCCGAGACCCCGGCGCCGCGCACGATGGCGGAGGTTCCGACGCGGGCCAGGGCGAGCTGGAGCTGGGCGGGCAGGGCGTCGGCGGCCCGCAGGCCATAGCCGGCGGTGATGGAGTCGCCCAGGATGGTGATCACCGGCGTCTGGCGCGCCGCCCGGGCGCGGCTCGCCAGCGGCAGCATCGCCATTCCGGCCAGGAGCGCGCGGCGACTGTGATAGGGAGAGCCCGATGACATCTTCCTTCCCAATTTAGGGCCTTCCTCTGCGTCCTCAATCGCTTCCCGAGACGACCGACAAGATGCGCGATGCGCCGCTTCCCCTGGCCCTGCAAGGCGTCAGCCTGACCCTGCCCTCGGCGGCGGGGCCGGTTCAGATCCTGCGCGAGGTCGACTTTTCCGTGGCGCCCCGCGAGCGGGTGGCCGTCACCGGGCCCTCGGGCTCGGGCAAGTCCTCGCTGATCGCCGTCGCCGCGGGCCTAGAGCGTCCGACCCAGGGCCAGGTGCTGCTGTTCGGCCAGGACCTCTCGCGCCTGAACGAGGACCGGCGGGCGAAGCTGCGGCGCGGGCGGGTCTCGCTGGTGTTCCAGGCCTTCCACCTGCTCCCCAACATGACCGCCGCGGAGAACGTCTCCGCCCCGCTGGAGATCGCCGGCGAGGCCGGCGCCGGCAGAACCGCGCTGCAATGGCTGGAGCGGGTGGGCCTCGGCGCGCGGCGCACCCATTATCCGCATCAGCTCTCCGGCGGCGAGCAGCAGCGCGTCGCCCTGGCGCGGGCCCTGGCGGTGCGGCCGTCCCTGCTTTTCGCCGACGAGCCCACCGGCAACCTGGATACCGAGACCGGCCTCGCCGCCGCCGCCCTGATGTTCGACCTCGTGGCCGAGGCGGGCGCGGCCCTGGTGCTGGTCACCCACGACGAGGCCCTGGCCGGGCGCGCCGACCGGCGTCTGCGGATGGCGGCGGGCCGGATCGAGGCATGAGCCCCCTGACATGAGCCCCCTGTCGCTGCGCTTCGCGGTCCGCGAGCTGCGCTCGGGCGTGAGGGGCTTCCGCATCTTCCTGGCCGGCCTGGCGCTGGGGGTGGCGGCCATCGCGGCTGCCGGCTCGACCGCCGAGGCGTTCCGGCGGGGCCTGGCCTCCGAAGCCCAGGAAATCCTCGGCGGCGACCTGGCGATCCAGGCTGACCGCGCCTTCACCGCCAGGGAGCGGGTGGTGCTCGACCGCACCGGTCCCCACGCCTATTCGGCCGCCGCCCGCGGCATGGCCGAGGCGCCGTCCGGCGAGCGGCGGATGATCGAGCTCAGGGCCGTCGACGCGCGCTATCCGCTCGCCGGCCAGGTCGAGCTGACCGGCCCCGACGGCCGGCCCGTCGCCCTGGATCGGGCGCTGCGGCCCCTGGCCGGCATTCCCGCCGCAGCGGTGGAGCAGACCCTGCTGGACCGCCTGCGGCTGAAGCTCGGCCAGACCTTCACCGTGGGCGACCACCGGTTCCTGGCCACCGCCGTGCTGGTCTCCGAGCCCGACCGTCTGACCCGAGGCTTCGCGCTCGGCCCCCGCGTGCTGGTGCGCCTGCAGGACTTCACCGCCGCCGGTTTCCCCAAGGCCCCGGGCTTTTCCGGCGAGGCGGTGCGGCTCCTGCTGCCCCAGGGCGAACCGCCGGCCCAGGCCGCGCGGCGGCTGAGGCGCGCCCTGCCGGGCGCGGGCTTCGAAATCCGCGACCGCACCCACGCGGCGAACGGCATCGACCGGCTGATCGACCAGCTCGAGTATTTCCTGGGCTTCGTGGGGCTGGCCTCGCTGGTCGCGGGAGGCCTGGGCGTGGCCGGGGCGGTTTCGGCCTACCTGGACGGCAAGACCCCCTCCATCGCGACGCTCAAGGCTCTGGGCGCGACCTCCGGCCTGATCCGCAACCTCTACTTCGCCCAGATCGCGGTCCTGGCCCTGCTGGGGGTGGCCATCGGTCTCCTCCTCGGCGCCGCATCGCCCTACCTGCTGGGCTGGATCGCCAAGGACAACCTGCCGGTTCCGGCCCTGTTCGCCGTCTATCCGGGACCGCTGGAGCGGGCGGCCGGTTTCGGCCTCCTGGCCGCGGCGGCCTTTTCGCTGGGGCCGCTGGCCCGGGCCCGGGCCACGCGGCCTTCGGCCCTGTTCCGGCGCGAGCCCCTGGGCGGCGTCGCCTTCGGCCCCGAGCTGGTGCTGGCCCTGGCCGCTGGCGCGGGTCTGGCGGCCCTGGCGGTGTTGACCGCCCCGACTCGGGTGGCGGCGGCGATCATGATGGGCGGGGTGATCGCCGCCTTCTCGGCGCTGTGGCTCCTGGGCCGGCTGGCGGTGGTGCTGGGCGGCCGACTGCGGGGCCTGGCGCGGGGGCCGATCCGCATGGGCCTGGCCAATCTCGCCGGCCCGCGCTCGGCGGCGCGCAGCGCCACCCCCGCCATCGGCCTCGGCGTGGCGCTGCTGGCCGCGGTGGTGCTGATCCAGTCGAGCCTGCTGAACGAGGTGCGGGTGGCGGCGCCCCAGACCGCTCCGGCGCTGGTGTTCACCGAGGTCCCGGGCGCGCGTGTGGCGGAGTTCGACCAGGCTGTGGGCCGGGTGCTGGGGCCCCTGACGCCGGACCGCTACCAGCGCTGGCCCTTCTTCACCGGCCGCATCGTCGGCATGAACGGCCGCCGCGTCGACCGCCAGGGCCTGCCGCGCGAGCGCCGTTGGGCCTTCGACCGCGACATGGCCATGGCCCTGGTGGATCGGGCGCCGCCGGGCGCCCGTGCCGAGGCCGGGCGCTGGTGGCCCAAAGGCTATCGCGGTCCGCCCCTGGTGGCCCTGGACGCCGACCTCGCCCACGGCGCGGGACTCAAGGTCGGCGACACCCTGACCCTGTCGGTGCTGGGCCGCGAGCTCCAGGCGCGCATCGCGGTGCTGCGGCGAGTGGACTTCGGCGGTTTCGGACCCTCCTTCACGGTCGTCCTCGACCCCGCCGCGCTGAAGGGCGCGGTGCTGACCAATGTCGCCATCGCCAAGGCCACGCCGGGCCAGGAGCGGGCGATCCTGCACGACCTGGCGGCCGGCTTCCCCGACGTCAACGTCATCAGCGTGCGCGAACAGCTGGAGGCGGCGACCGGCATGTTCGACCGCCTGGTCCTGGCGGTGCGCGGCGCGGCCAGCGTCGCGGCGCTGGCGGGGCTGCTGGTGCTGGCCGGGGCGATCGCCTCGGGAGCCCAGGCGCGCTCGCGGGAGGCGGCCACGCTGAAGGTGCTGGGGGCCTCGCGCGGCCAGATCCTGGCGGCCTATGGCGTGGAATACGGCCTGGTCGGCCTGATCGCCGGCGTGGCGGGCGTGGCGCTGGGCTGTGCCGCGGCCTGGCCGGTGGTGACCCAGGTGTTCCGGATCGGCTGGGCGGTGGACTGGTCGGGCGTGGCCGCCCTGGTCGGCGGCGCCGCGCTGGTGGCGGCCGGTGGGGGCCTGCTGGCGGCCTTCGCGGCCCTGGCTCAGCGTCCCGCTCCGGTGCTCAGGGCCGAATGACGCTCTCTTCATCGAGGCACGGCCTGGCGTCTCCGTGCGCCGAGGCCTGTGCGAGCCGATATTTCGCGAGAGCCCGATATCGGGCGTTCGCAAGGGAATTTTCTCGATGAGCGACTATGACCGCGGCTTTCCGCGTTCGGTCCCCGCCGGCGCTGCCGATATGGCGGTGGACGCGGGGCTGCGCGGCTTCATGCTCGGCGTCTACAACAAGCTGGCCCTGGGCCTCGTGCTCTCGGGCGTCTTGGCCTATCTGACGGCCGACTACGCGCCGGTCCGCGACCTCCTTTACGTGGTCACCCCGGACGGCCGGCTGGCCGGCTTCACCCTCTTGGGCACCCTCATCCGCTTCGCGCCCCTGGTGGTGATCCTGGGCGCCATGTTCGGGATGCGCAATCCCAGTCCCCGCGCCGCCGGCATCTACTACTGGGTGGTCGTGTCCCTGATCGGCGCGGGCCTCGGCGTCTGGGTGCTGGCCTACACCGGCGTCTCGCTCGCCAGCACCTTCCTGGTGACGGCGACGGCGTTCGGCGGCCTCAGCCTGTTCGGCTACGTGACCAAGAAGGACCTCACGGGCGTCGGCAGCTTCATGCTGGTGGGCCTGATGGGCATCATCATCGCGTCGCTGGTGAACATGTTCCTGCACTCGGCCATGATCCAGTTCCTGGTCAGCATCATCGGCGTGCTGATCTTCGCGGGCCTGATCGCCTTCGACACCCAGCGGCTGAAGATGACCTACTACGCCCTGGGCGGGAACCAGGCGGCGATGGGCGTGGCCACCAGCTACGGCGCGCTCAGCCTGTACCTGGACTTCATCAACCTGTTCCAGTTCCTGCTGATGCTGTTCGGCGGCGGCAGCAGCCGCCGCTAGGTCCAGGCCACAGACCAGACAAGAGGCCCCGGCGCGCGACCGCCGGGGCCTTCTTCCTGGCTCCCTCCCCGCCGCGCGGGTGAGGAGAGGGTCAGTCCACGGCTTTCAGCCTGAGGCGATCCAGCACCTTCAGGACCTGTTCCAGCTCGTGGCCGCGCTTCAGGACGTGGCCGGCCTGATTGACCACGGCCCACTGGCCCTGGCGGCGGGCCAGGGCGGGACGTTTCTCGATGCGGTAGAGCGGCGCTTCCGAGGCCCGGCGGAACACCGAGAACACCGCCATGTCCGCCAGTCCGTCCATGGCGTAGTCGCGCCATTCGCCCAGGGCCACCATCCGTCCGTAGAGGTTCATCAGGCGCGCGAGCTCGCGCCGGTCGAAGAACACCCGCCCCTTCAGAGGCGGGGCCGCCTGACTGTCGAGACTCACTCCCAAGCTCCTTGCCCGAGCCGTTGCGGGGCCGACATGCCGCAGGACATTCTTGAACGAAGCTTCATCAAGAACCTTGAAATGGCCTCATTTCGGTCCCGCACGCGCCCCCTTGAACACGTTCTATGTGGATGTCGGCCGTTCGGGACCCATTGGTTCTGGTTCTGAACAGCCCCCCCAGCCCCCCCGGATCATGGGGTTCGATCGGCCGACATCCGCTTTTCAGCGATAGCGCCCGCGCGGTTCCCCCTCCCCCCACGCGCGGGCGCTTTTCGTTTGATCCCTGATCAGTCTGATACCGCCCGCTCACCGCTGCAAGACGGCGAGGATGCGGCCGCCCTTGGCCGCCTGCAGCAGGATCGCGGTCTTCAACCCGGCGGCGCCCGGGCCGTCGGCGGGGATGGCGTAGGTCTTCTGCCGCCCGGTCCAGCCGCCCAGACGCACAAGCTGGCGCACCACGTTGCGCTCGCGGATGGTCTGGCCGCGGTTCTCGCCCCGCTTGACCGTCACCTCCCGCACCATCGGATCGTAGCGCACCAGCCAGACGTCCGCGCCGCCGGGCGGCCGGCGCCCCTCGCCCACCACCAGCCGACCGTGACGGGCGAAGCGCATGCGCGGACCGCGGGTCGCCTCGCGCTCGGCCCGGCGGATCAGGGTGTCGACGCCCTTGCTCGCGGCGCCCGCGACCTGGCTGCGGCCGTCGACGACGATCTGGGGCGTGTAGAGGTCGCGCAGGGCCAGCTTCTGCTCGTAGGCCTTCTGGCGGGCGCTGAACTCGGGCTTGGCGAAGGTGTCGCTCCAGCCGGTGTAGTCCCAGTAGTCGACCGCGAAGGTCAGGGCCAGGACGCCGGGATCGTCGGCCAGCTTGTCGATCAGCTTCTCGGCCGGCACCCCCGCCGCCAGGGCCTGGCTGGTGAACAGCTCCACCACCACCGGGCGCGCATGGCGATGGTGCGACCCGAGGCCCCGGGCCTCGGCCGTCCCCGCCGCGGCGAGGCACATGCAGGCGATGGCGAGAAGGGCCCGTCGCATGGCGCCGCACTTAAGCCGAACTGACGGGCCCTCGCCGTTCACCAATCCGTGAGCTCACTCAGCCGCGGCCGCCGCCGGCTTCGCCAGATGGCGCAGCACATAGGGCAGCACCCCGCCGCTCATGAAATAGGCGAGCTCGGTGGGGGTATCGATGCGGCAGACCACGGGGAAGCGGGCGATGCGGCCGTCCGAGGGGCGGTAGAGCTCCACCGTCAGGCTCTTGCGCGGGGCCAGGGACTCCAGCCCGCGGATGTTGACGATCTCCTCGCCGGTGAGGTTCAGGCGCTGCCAGCCTTCGGCCCGGAACTGCAGGGGCAGCACCCCCATGCCCACCAGGTTGGAGCGGTGGATGCGTTCGTAGCTCTCGGCGATCACCGCCCGGACGCCCAGGAGGGCCGCGCCCTTGGCCGCCCAGTCGCGCGAGGAGCCGGTGCCGTATTCCTTGCCGGCGAACACCACCAGCGGCCGGCCCTCGGACTTGTAGCGCATGGCCGCGTCGTAGATCGACATCACGTCCCCGGAGGGGAAGTGCTTGGTCATGCCGCCCTCGATCTCGGGGACGATGCGGTTCCTGATGCGGATGTTGGCGAAGGTGCCCCGCATCATCACCTCGTGGTTGCCCCGCCGCGAGCCGTAGGAGTTGAAGTCAGTCGGCGAGACCTGGTGGCCCGTCAGATACTCGCCCGCGGGCGAGGTCTTCTTGATCGAGCCGGCCGGCGAGATGTGGTCGGTGGTGATCGAATCGCCGAAGATGCCGAGGATCCGCGCCTCGATGATGTCGGTCACCGGCGCGGGGGTCATGGTCATGCCCTCGAAGTAGGGCGGGTTCTGCACATAGGTCGAGGTCGGGTCCCAGGCGTAGGTCTGGCCGCCGGCGATCTGGATTCCCTGCCAGTGCTCGTCGCCCCGGAAGACGTCGGCGTAGCGGGTCTTGAACATCTTGTTGGTCACCGACGACTTCTGCAGCGCCGCGACCTCCTCGTTGGTCGGCCAGACGTCCTTCAGATAGACCGGCTTGCCGCCCTTGCCCTCGCCCAGCGGCTCGGTGGCGATGTCGAGTTTCATCGAACCGGCCAGGGCATAGGCCACCACCAGCGGCGGCGAGGCCAGGTAGTTGGCCCGCACCTCCGGATTCACCCGGCCCTCGAAGTTGCGGTTGCCCGACAGCACGCTGACGGCCACCATGTCGCCGTTCTGCACAGCCTTGGAGATCGGCTCGGGCAGGGGCCCGGAGTTGCCGATGCAGGTGGTGCAGCCATAGCCGACCAGGTTGAAGCCCAGCTGGTCGAGCGGCTTCTGCAGCCCGGACTTGGCCAGGTAGTCGGTCACCACCTGCGAGCCCGGAGCCAGCGAGGTCTTGACCCACGGCTTGACGCTCAGCCCCAGCGCCACCGCCTTCTTGGCCACCAGGCCGGCGGCCAGCATCACGGAAGGGTTGGAGGTGTTGGTGCAGGAGGTGATCGCGGCGATCACCACGTCGCCGTCGCCCACGTCGAACGGCTCGCCCTCCACCGGTGCGCGCCGGTCCTCGCCGGTCTTGCTGAAGTCGTTGACCAGGGCCGTGGCGAAGGCGCCCGCGGCCTGGGACAGGGCCACCCGGTCCTGCGGCCGCTTGGGCCCGGCCAGGGACGGCTCGACGTTGGCGAGGTCCAGCTCCAGGGTGTCGGTGAACTCCGGGTCGGCGTGGCCTTCCTCGAACCACATGCCCTGTTCCTTGGCGTAGGCCTCCACCAGCGCCACATGGGCGGCGTCGCGGCCGGTGCGGGTCAGGTACTCGATGGTCGACTGGCTGACCGGGAAGAAGCCGCAGGTCGCGCCATATTCGGGCGCCATGTTGGCGATGGTCGCCTGGTCCTCGATGGTCAGGTTGGCCAGGGCCGGCCCGAAGAACTCCACGAACTTGCCGACCACGCCCTTCTTGCGCAGCATCTGGGTGATGGTGAGCACCAGGTCGGTGGCGGTGGCCCCCTCGGGAAGGCGGCCCGACAGCCTGAAGCCGATGACCTCGGGGATCAGCATCGGGATCGGCTGGCCCAGCATGGCCGCCTCCGCCTCGATGCCGCCCACGCCCCAGCCCAGGACCGACAGGCCGTTGACCATGGTGGTGTGGCTGTCGGTGCCCACCACCGTGTCTGGGTAGGCGCAGGAATCGGGGCCGTCCGAACCGTGGAACACGGTGCGGGCCAGGTATTCCAGGTTCACCTGGTGGCAAATGCCGGTGCCGGGCGGCACCACGCTGAAGTTGCGGAAAGCGGTCGAGCCCCAGCGCAGGAAGCGGTAGCGCTCGAGGTTGCGCTCGTATTCCCGCTCGACGTTGTGCTCGAAGGCGCTGGCCGAGCCGAAGTAGTCGACCATCACCGAGTGGTCGATGACCAGGTCCACCGGCACCAGGGGGTTGATCTTCTCCGGGTCGCCGCCGAGCTTGGTCATGGCGTCGCGCATGGCGGCCAGGTCGACCACCGCCGGGACGCCGGTGAAGTCCTGCATCAGCACCCGGGCCGGGCGGAACGAGATCTCGTGTTCGACCGAGCCCTTGTTGTCGACCCAGGCGGCGACGGCCTTGAGGTCGGCCTCCTTGACGGTCAGGTTGTCTTCGTGACGCAGCAGGTTCTCGAGAAGCACCTTCATCGAGACCGGCAGGCGGGAGATCCCCGTCAGACCTTCGGCTTCCGCCGCTCGCAAGCTGTAGTAGACGTAGGTCTTGTTCCCGACCTTCAACTCCTTACGGGCATGATGGCTGTCGATCGACGGCATAGGCGCAGAACCCCTTCTCTTCAGGCCGGCCCGACATCGGGCAGGGGGCGGCGCGCTTGATGGACCGGACACACAGCGTACGGTCCCGCGCGGCGGCGAACCCTCGCGGCCGCGGGTCTCTTAGACCCGGGGCATGGCGGCGTCTATGCGGCGCCCGCCCGGCGGAAGGCGTCCGTTGATCTCTTCGCTTCTCATCGACAAGCTGGCCGTGGCGCGCGGCGGGCGCGAGCTGTTCGACGGACTGAGCTTCGCCGCCGAGGCCGGCGAGGCCGTGGCCCTGACCGGGCCCAACGGCTCGGGCAAGACCAGCCTGTTGCGGGTGATCGCGGGGCTGGTGCGCCCGGCGGCCGGCGAGGTGCGGTTCCTGGGACCCGAAGGCGTGCTGGAGCCAGAGGCGGCGCGTGGTTCTGGGCTGCACCTGGTGGGCCACCAGGACGGGCTGAAGACCACCCGCACCGCCGGGGAGGAGCTGAACTTCATGGCCCGCTGGACCGGGGGCTCGCAGGAGGCCGCGCAGGTGGCGATGGAGGCGCTGCAGATCGCCAGGCTGGCGGAGCTGGAGGTGCGGATGCTGTCGGCCGGTCAACGTCGCCGGCTGGCCCTGGCGCGGCTGATCGCCAGCCCTCGGCCGCTGTGGCTGCTGGACGAGCCCCTGGCTCCCCTGGACGGCGGCCAACGCGCCCGCTTCGGCGAGCTGATGGCGGCGCACCTCAGGAGCGGCGGCCTCGTGCTGGCGGCCGTGCACGACCCCTTGCCGATCCCGGCCCGCGCCGTGGAGCTCGGCGCATGAGCGCGGGGGTGCTGCTGAGGCGCGAGCTGGCCCTGGCCTGGGGCCGGGGCGGCGGGCCGCTGCTGGCCTGCGCCTTCTATGCCGGCATGGCGACGCTGCTGCCGCTGGCGGCCGGCCCCTCGCCGCGGAGCCTGGCGGTGGTGGCCCCAGGATCGGCCTGGGCGGCCTTGGCGCTGGCCAGCCTCCTGCCCCTGGAACGCCTGTTCGAGCGCGACTTCGAGGACGGAGCCCTGGACCTCCTGACCCTCGGCCCCCTGCCGCTGGAGCTGGTCTGCGCCATCAAGTGCCTGGCGCAGTGGCTGGCCACCGGCGCGCCCCTGGCGGTGCTGGCCCCGGTGGTCTCCAGCGCGCTCGGCGCGCCCCTGTCGCTCATGCCCCTGACCTTCGCCTGCGCCCTGATCGGGGGCCTGGGCTTCGCCTTCACCGGCGGGCTCGGCGCCTCGCTGGCGCTCGGCAGCCGGCGCGGGGGCCTTCTGGTGGCGGTGATCGTCCTGCCGCTGTTCGCTCCGCCGGTGATCTTCGGCGGCGGCGCCGTGGCGGCCCTGGCCGGCGGCCTCGGCTGGACCCCGGGCCTTCTGCTGCTGGCGGCCTACAGCCTGGCGGCGGTGGCGCTCTCGCCGGTCGCCATGGCGGCAGCCTGCCGGAACGCGCTCTCTTAGCTCCGCCCACCCCGGCGAAGGCCGTGAAAAGGGCCGTGTCTTGTTATCGCTCCCCTCAAGACCTATGCCGCAGCGATGATCACCGCCCTGGCCAATCCCCAGCGGTTCCTGGCCTTCTCGCGCTGGGCCGCGCCCGTGCTCGGCGCCGTGGCGGCGGTGCTGCTGGCGGCGGGGCTGTGGCGCGCCTTCGCCGTGCCGCCCGACTACCAGCAGGGCGAGACGGTGCGGATTCTGTTCGTGCACGTTCCGGCCGCCGAGATGAGCCTGATCGCCTACATCTGCCTGGCGGGCGCCAGCTTCTTCGGCCTGGTGTTCCGCCACGCCCTGGCCGATGCCGCCGCCCGGGCCGCCGCGCCGCTGGGCGCCGGATTCACCGCCCTGGCCCTGATCACCGGCGCCTTCTGGGGCAAGCCCATGTGGGGCGCCTGGTGGGTCTGGGACCCGCGCCTGACGTCCGAGCTGATCCTGCTGCTCTTCTACCTGGGCTACATGGGCCTGCAGGCGGCCATCGAGGACGAGGCCAAGGCCGACCGGGCCTGCGCCATCCTGGCCCTGGTCGGGGCCATCAACGTGCCGATCATCCATTACTCGGTGGTCTGGTGGAACAGCCTGCACCAGGGGGAGTCGATCTTCACCAAGAACGGCCCGCTGATCGCCGGCGTCTATCTCTGGCCCTGGGGCCTGATGACCCTGGGCTACATGCTGCTGTTCGGGTCGCTCTGGCTGGTTCGCTCGCGCGCCGAGATCTGGCGGCGGCGGGCGCGGACCCTGGCGCTGAGGGCGGCCGGATGATCCACCTCGACATGGGCAAGTACGCGCCGTTCGTCTGGCCGGTCTATGCGATCAGCGCGGCGGTGCTGATCTGGATGGTGATCGACAGCCTGGCCCGCGCGCGCCGCTGGCGGCGCGAGGCCGAGCGGCTGGGTCCAGGCAAGGACCGGGCATGAGCCGCTGGCTCGCCCTGGCCCCAGTGGCGGTGCTCCTGGCCCTGACGGTGCTGTTCGTCGGCTACGCCCTGCGCCACGATCCGCACGTTCGTCCGGCCGCCCTGGTGGGCAAGCCCGCGCCCCGGACGGCGCTTCGGCCCCTGGGCGGCGGGCAGGCCCTGGTCCCGACCGCGCAGGTCAAGGGACCGGTGCTGGTCAACTTCTTCGGCTCCTGGTGCGCCCCCTGCGTCGAGGAAGCGCCCGCGCTCATGGCCCTGAAATCGGAAGGGGTGTCGATCATCGGGGTGGCCTACAAGGACCAGGATCCCAACACCCAGGCCTACCTCAGGAACTACGGCGACCCCTACCAGGCCATCCTCACCGACCCCAGCGGCCGGGCAGGCGTGGAGTGGGGGATTTCCGGCGTGCCCGAGACCTTCGCCATCGACGCCTCGGGCCGCATCGTCGCCAAGCGCAGCGAGCCCCTGACCCCGCAGGACGCCCAGGCGCTACTGGAAAGCCTCGGGCGTTAAGCTTTCGTTCACCATACCCGCCAAGCCTTGAGGCATGGCTCTGGGACCCATCTCCGGCATCGGCGCGCCCGCGCCTCAACCGTCGCCCGCACGCGACGTGACCCCCGCCCAGCGCGCCTTCTTCCAGGCCGCGCTCAGCCAGGCCGCGCCGGTCGCCGCGGTGGAGGCGCCCACGGTCCGCCACGCGGCGGCGTATGCGGCCGAACCTGTCACACCGGCTGCGCCGGCTGAAACGCCCAAGGCGGCCTATCGCCCGGGCTCGCTGCTCGACATCAAGATCTGAGATCGCGCCGTCGCCCGATGCGCCCGGGCGATGACGGCGTCTACCCCACCACCAGGGCGGGTTCGCCTTCGGGGGACTTGCGGCTCTTCTTGGCCTTCTTGGCGGCCTTCTTCTTGGCCTTCTTGGACTTCTTGCCCTTGTCGGCCTTCTCGTCGCCGTCCTTGGGCCGTTCGGCGGCCAGGGCCCTGAGGGCGGCCAGGAAGCCGCCGCGCTTGCCCGACGGCACCAGCCTCAGGATCGCCTGGTCGGCTGCGTGGGCCCTAGGCTCGGCCTCGGCCAGGGCGGTGCGGCCCTTGTCGGTGAGGGTGACGGTGTTGGCGCGGCCGTCCTCGTTGGAGCGTTCGCGGGCCAGGAGCCCCTTGCCCAGCATGCGGGCGACCAGCTCGGCCAAGGTCGAGCGGTCGATGCCGGTGGAGCGGACCAGGTCGGCCTGGGTCAGGCCCTCGCGGGCGGCGACCGCGGCCAAGACGGCGAACTGGCGCTGGGTGACGGCGGTCGGGCCGGCGGTCTCGGCATAGATGTCGAGCGCCCGCTGCAGCGCGCGGTGGAGGAGGTGGCTCGGCGACTTGTCGAGCGGACCTGGGCTTTCCGACTTGGTCTTGGCCATGACGCCCTCTTGCTCGGCGGCGACAATAGCACCGTTCCGCGACAGATTTGTTGCGCTTGGTCCGTACACGGCGACGCGGAGCCGGAGCGCCTAGGGCTCCATCTCAGCGGCCGCCTCCAGGCTCTTCATGTCCTTCATCATCATCGGCACCTGGGTGACCGCGAACAGCAGGGACAGGATCTGCAGCCCCGGGAAACGGAACAGGATCCAGACGCTGTCGGGCTGGGTGCGCCAGACCGCCTCGTTCAGCCCGGCCATCACCAGGAAGAAGATCCCGTAGCGGACGGTCAGCTTGCGCCAGCCCTGGGGCGACAGGTGCAGGGCGTCGGCGAACAGGGCCTTCAGCGGGTTCTTGCCCATGGCCGTGCCGATCAGCATCACCCCGGCCAGCGCCAGGTTGATGGCGGTGGGCTTGATCTTCACGAAGCGCGGGTCGTGGAACACCAGGGTCAGGCCGCCGAAGATCAGGGCCGCGAGGCCCGCGAACAGGGGCAGGGGCGCGATCCGGCGCTCGACCACCAGTCCGACGATCAGGGCCACGGCGGAGCCGCCGACCAGGCCCCAGGTGGCGGTCAACAGGGCCGGATTGCCGGGCTGCTTCAGGATCATCCGCGCCACGAAATAGGTCAGCAGGAAGACCGCCAGCCCGCCGTAGTCGACGATGGCCCGCACGACGGGGTTGGGAGGGGGAGGTGCGTCGCCGTCAGCCATCAGCTCCTGCCCCCGTCCAGGCCGACGAGGCCGCGGGCGAAGGCCTCGGCGTCGAACGGCTGCAGATCATCCAGGCCCTCGCCCACCCCGATCAGCTTGATCGGCGCCTCTGACGCCTGCGCGACCGGAACGAGCACCCCCCCGCGCGCGGTTCCATCGAGCTTGGTCATGACGACCCCGGTGACCTTGGCGGTCCGGTCGAACACCTCGATCTGGGAGAGGGCGTTGCGGCCAACGGTGGCGTCCAGCACCAGGAGCGTCTCATGCGGCGCGGTCGGATCGAGCTTCTTCAGGACGCGCACGATCTTGCCGAGCTCGTCCATCAGCTGGGTCTTGTTCTGCAGCCGCCCGGCGGTGTCGATCAGCACCACGTCCGCGCCGGCGGCCTGGGCCCGCTCCAGCGCCTCGAAGGCGACGCCCGCCGGATCGGTCCCCTGGGCCTTGGCGATCACCTCGACGCCGGCGCGCTGGCCCCAGACCTGCAGCTGCTCGATGGCCGCGGCGCGGAAGGTGTCGGCCGCGCCGACCACGACCTTGGCGCCCCGCCGCTTCAGATCGGCGGCGATCTTGCCGAGCGTGGTGGTCTTGCCCGAGCCGTTGACGCCCACGAACAGCACCACATAGGGCCGCGGTCCCGACAGCGGGTCGAACCGGCCCACGTGGCTGGCCAGCTCCCCGGCGATGGCCCGCGCCAGGGCGCCCTTGATCTGCTCGGCGGTTTCGCGCTCGCCGAAGCGCTCGGCGCTGAAGCGCCCCACGATCCGCCTGGACGCCTCCGGGCCGAGGTCGGACTCGATCAAGAGGTCCTCGAGGGTGGCCAGGGCCTCGTCGTCGAGCTGCATCTTGGTCAGCACCGAGACGACCTGCTCGGTCATCTGCTTGGACGACCGCGTCAGCCCGTCGGCGAGACGCTGGAGCCAGCCCTTTTTCTGTCCGGAGGCGGATTCAGACATGCCCGCGCACCTTCCCTCCCCCTTCCCTCGGGCCCTGCCCCTCGAGGGGGGAGGGGAAATACGCGACGGTGCTCATTGCGCCGCCCTGCGCTTCAGGTCGGGCGGCAGGGCTTCCTGGCCGAGGGCCGCGATGGCCTCGTCGAGGCTGACGATCTGCTGATCGGTGGAACCCAGGCGGCGCAGGGCGACCTTGCCCTCCTCCGCCTCGCGTCGTCCGACCACGGCGATCACCGGGACCTTGGCCAGGGAGTGCTCGCGGATCTTGTAGTTGATCTTCTCGTTGCGCAGGTCGGTCTCGACCCTGAGCCCCGCCGTGCGCAGCTTGGAGGCGGCCTCCTCGGCGAAGCCGTCCGCGTCGGAGGTGATGGTGGCCACCACCACCTGCACCGGCGCCAGCCACAGCGGGAAGGCCCCGGCGACGTTCTCGATCAGGATGCCGAGGAAGCGCTCGAAGGTGCCCAGGATCGCCCGGTGCAGCATCACCGGCCGCTGCTTAGAGCCGTCCTCGGCCACATATTCCGCGTCCAGACGCTCGGGCAGCACGAAGTCCAGCTGCAGCGTGCCGCACTGCCAGGTGCGGCCGATGGCGTCCCTCAGGTGGAACTCCAGCTTGGGCCCGTAGAAGGCGCCCTCGCCCGGCAGCATCTCCACCTGCATGCCCGCCGCGATGGCGGCGCGCTCGAGCATGGCCTCGGCCCGGTCCCAGGTCTCGTCGCTACCGGCCCGAAGCTCGGGCCTCAGCGCCAGCTTGACGCTCTGCAGTTCGACCCCGAGGTCGTCGTAGACCTGATGCAGTAGGCGCGCGAACCTGGTCGTCTCCGCCTCGATCTGGTTCTCGCGGCAGAAGATGTGGGCGTCGTCCTGGGTGAATCCGCGCACCCGCATGATGCCGTGCAGGCCGCCCGACGGCTCGTAGCGGTGGCAGGCTCCGAACTCGGCCATGCGCAGGGGCAGGTCGCGATAGGACTTCTGGCCCATGTTGAAGATCTGCACGTGGCCCGGGCAGTTCATCGGCTTGACCGCGAGCAGCTCGCCCTCCTCGGTCTCGCACTTGAACATGTTGTGCCCGAACTTCTCGGCATGCCCCGAGCGCTGCCAGAGGCTGTAGTCGAGCAGCTGGGGCGTCTTCACCTCCGAGTAGCCGTCGGCGTCGAGCTGGCGGCGCATATAGGCCTCCAGCGCCCGCCACAGGGTCCAGCCCTTGGGGTGCCAGAACACCATGCCCTTGCCCTCTTCCTGCAGGTGGAAGAGGTCCATCTGGCGGCCGATGCGGCGGTGGTCGCGCTTCTCGGCCTCCTCGATGCGCTTGAGGTAGGCCTGCAGCTCCTCGTCCGAGGCCCAGGCCGTGCCGTAGATGCGCTGCAGCTGGGCGTTGCGCTGATCGCCTCGCCAATAGGCGCCGGCCAGCTTGGTCAGCTTGAACGCCTTGCCCACGAAGCGGGTGGACGGCAGGTGCGGCCCGCGGCAGAGGTCCTTCCAGGCGCCTTGGTGATAGACCGTGATGGTCTCGCCGGCCGGCAGGCCCTGGATGATCTCCGCCTTGTACTTTTCGCCCATGCCCTCGAAGTCGGCGATGGCGGCGTCGCGCTGGACCTCCTCGCGGCGGATGGCCTCGTCGCGATCGACGATCTCGCGCATGCGCTGCTCGATCCGGGGCAGGTCGTCCAGGCTGAAGGGCTCGTCGCGGGCGAAGTCGTAGTAGAAGCCGTCCTCGACGTTGGGGCCGATGGTCACCTGGGTGCCGGGGAACAGCTCCTGCACCGCCTCGGCCAGCACGTGGGCGGTGTCGTGACGGATGACGTCCAGCGCCTCGGGGGCGTCGCGGCCCAGGATCTCGATGCGGCCGCCCTTGTCCAGCGGCCGCTCCAGGTCGCGGACCTGGCCGTCCAGCTTGATCAGGATGGCCCGCTTGGCGAGCGAGGGCGAGATCGAGGCCGCGACGTCGCGGCCCGTCACCCCGTCCGGGAACGGGCGGCTGGAGCCGTCCGGGAAGATCAGATCGATCATGGTCTCACACAAAGGGTTCCGCGCGGGCGTCTTCGTCGACGGGCTTGCGCGGCGGAAGCGGGTCGTAGCCGGACCCGCCCCAGGGATGGCATCTGCACAGCCGCCGGGCCGCCAGCATGGAGCCGCGCCAGGGGCCGTGCACGATCAGGGCCTCGGCCGCATAGTCCGAACAGGTCGGCAGGAAGCGGCACTGGCGCCCGATCCAGGGCGAGAGCGTCAGCTTGTAGGCGCGGTGCGCCAGTCTGACGGATCGTTCGTAGAGGCTCATGCCGGGCGCGATTGCGAACGAAGGTTCGGCCTTGCGGTATCCGCCCGCGAGGAACCGATCAAGCCGCGCCGGCGGGGCTAGTTCGCTCCGCCGCCCCCGAGGCCGCGCGCGCGGCCTCGAGCGCCGCCTCGAACGCCAGCAGGGTGGACGCATGGCGCGCCGGGTAGTCCTTCACCGGTTCGAGCGCTTTCAGGTCCACGAAACGTCCCTCTGGGGCGGGGCCTCCCGCCTTGAGCATCGCGCGAAGCTGATCGCGCGCGCTTTCGATTTCGTCAACCCGCGCGCCGATGACGTTGGCGCCCAGGACGGCCGCCGCCGCCTGACCGAGGGCGCAGGCCTTCACCTCCTGGGCGAAGTCGACCACCTCGCCGTCCTTCAGCTTCAGATCCACCAGCACCCGCGAGCCGCAGAGCCTGGAGATCTTCTCCGAGGAGGCGTCGGGCGCGTCGAGCCGTCCCGCCCGCGGCATGTTGGCCGCGAGGGTCAGGATCCTGGCCGAATAGAGGTCGTCGATCATCCTGGCTGGATGTAGGCGTTGGCGGCGCCTAGCGCCATACGCTGACGGCGCGCGCGCTGAGCGCCTCGCCCAGGGCCGCGAAGCCCTCGCGCATGGCCCGGCGCTGGGCGGAGGTGACGTAGCGGGCGGGCCGGCCATACCAGTCCTCGCCATTGGCGAAGATGCAGCCCTCGTCCGACAGCGGGTCGATCTCGAGATAGCGCAGGCGCTTCAGGAAGCCGAGCTTCTGCGACATCCGCCACAGGATCTGGGCGTCGGGCACCCAGTCGACCACGGTGGGCGTGATCTGCACCGGCTCGCCGCCCGGCATCGTCTCTGTGATCTCCAGCCGGCCGCCGATGCTCAGCCGGCCCTCGGCCTTGGGATAGATCGGGTTCCACTGGCCCCAGCGCTCCAGGTCCGCCAGCACCTGCCAGACCACGTGCGCCGGCGCGGGGATGCCAAGACGGTGTTCGACACGGAAGACGGCTCTAGCCACGATGCACTCCGCTCAGGCACCCTTGAGCCGCCAGGTCGCCCCTTGCGGACTGTCCATGACCACCACGCCCAGGACGTCCAGCTCCGCGCGGATCCGGTCGGCCTCGGTCCAGTCCTTGGCGGTGCGGGCCTCTATGCGGGCGGCGATCAGGGCTTCGACCTTGTCCTTCAGACCCCCATCGGCGCCGCCCTGGAACCAGGCTTCCGGATCGGCGTCCAGGAACCCCATCAGCCGGGCAGAGGCCAGAAGCTCGCCCTTGGCCAGGCCGCGGGCCTCCGGCGCTGCAGTCTCCAGGGCCGAGGCCAGGGCGAACAGCTCGGCGAGGGCCCGGGGCGTGTTGAGGTCGTCGTGCAGGGCTTCCAGGAACGCGGGCGAGGGTTGGTCGGCGTCGGCGGGAATGTCGGCGGCGCGCCTGAGGGCGCCGTAAAGCCGGTCGAGCGACTTCTTGGCCTGCTCGATCAGCTCGGTGGTCCATTCCAAGGGTGCCCGGTAATGGCCGACCAGCAGGGCCCAGCGGATCGCCTCGCCGGGGTAGACCTTCAGAAGGTCATGGGCCAGGGCGACGTTGCCCAGGCTCTTGGACATCTTCTCCTCGCCCATGTTGAGGAAGCCGTTGTGCATCCACCAGCGGGCGTAGGTGTCGACGTGGTCGGCGCAGCAGCCCTGGGCCAGCTCGTTCTCGTGGTGCGGGAAGACCAGGTCGATGCCGCCGCCGTGGATGTCGATGGGCAGGCCCAGCACCTCGTCGATCATCGCCGAGCACTCGATGTGCCAGCCCGGCCGCCCCGGGCCCCAGGGGCTGGGCCACTCCGGCTCGCCGGGCTTGGAGGGCTTCCACAACACGAAATCGGCGGGGTGGCGCTTATAGGGGGCGACCTCGACCCGGGCGCCGGCGATCATCTCGTCCATCGGCCGGCCCGACAGCTTGCCGTAGGCGGGGAAGGCCTGGGTGTCGAACAGCACATGCCCTTCGGCGGCATAGGCGCCCTGGCCGTCGACCAGCCTGCCGATCATGGCGAGGATGGCGTCCATGGTCCGGGTGACGCGCGGCTGGAAGGTCGGGGGCAGCGCGCCCAGGGCCGCGGCGTCGGCGTTGTAGGCCGAGAGGTAGCGGTCGGTGATCACCTCGATGGAGACGCCCTCGGCCGTGGCCTTGGCGTTGATCTTGTCGTCCACGTCGGTGACGTTGGCCGCGTACAGTACCGCCGCTTCGCCGTAGATGCGGCGCAGCATCCGGAACAACAGGTCGAACACCACCACCGGCCGGAAATTGCCGATGTGGGCGAAGTTGTAGACCGTGGGTCCGCACACATACATGGTCACGCGCGCCGGATCGGTCGGGACGAACCGCCGCTTTTCGCGGCTCATGGTGTCGTAGAGGAAAAGATCGCTCATCGGCGCGTGAGTTGCCCTTCAGGTGCGCCGTCCCATATAGCGTGCGCGCAACTTTAGGAACCGCTGGGGGAACAGACGCCCAGACGGCCCGATTTTCGGAAAGATTACGGCATGGATCTCGCCAAGAAGCCGGCGTTGAGCGTCGCCCCCCGGGGCCTTCGCAAGCCCACCCGCGAGCAGGCGCTGGAAGCGGTGCGCACCCTGCTGGCCTGGGCCGGCGACGATCCGGACCGCGAGGGCCTGGTGGAGACGCCGCGCCGGGTGGTCGAGGCCTTCGACGAGTGGTTCTCGGGCTATGCCGAGGATCCCGGCAAGTTGCTGGGCAAGACCTTCGAGGACGTCGAGGGCTACGACGACATCGTCATGCTGCGCGACATCGAGGTGGAGAGCCACTGCGAGCACCACATGGCGCCCTTCCTGGGCAAGGCCTACGTCGCCTATGTCCCGATCGACCGGGTGGTGGGCATCTCCAAGCTGGCGCGGGTGGTCGAGGTGTTCGCGCGCCGCCTGCAGAACCAGGAGACCCTGACCCGCCAGATCGCCCAGACTATCGAGGCCGGCCTGGCGCCCCGGGGCGTGGCCGTGCTGATCGACGCCGAGCACCAGTGCATGACCACCCGCGGCGTGCATCACCGGCACGTCTCGACCATCACCACCAACTTCACCGGCGTGTTCAAGACCGACCAGGCCATGCAGGAGCGCTTCCTGAACTTCTGCAGCCGGAAGTAGGGCGCAGAAATCACCGTCATTCGCGGGCTTGTCCCGCGAAGCCATGCACACCTCGCTCTCCTGTGATCATGGATCGGCGGGACAGGCCGATGACGGTAAGAGGGGGGCGGGCGAGGGCTCATGAGCGACATCTTCCCCACGGCCGATTCGCAGGAATCGCTCGAGCGCGGCCACGTGCTCGCGCCCCGATTTGACGCCAACGGCCTGATCGCGACGGTGACCACCCATGCCGAGACCGGCGAGGTGCTGATGGTGGCCTGGATGAACGCCGAGGCTCTGAGGCTGACGCTGGACACCGGCTGGGCCCACTATTTCAGCCGCTCGCGCCAGGCGCTCTGGAAGAAGGGCGAGACATCGGGCCAGCTGCAGCAGGTCGTCGAGGTGCGCGTCGACTGCGACCAGGACGCGGTGCTGGTGAAGGTGCGCCCCCAGGGCGACGGCGGCGCCTGCCACGTCGGCTTCCGCTCGTGCTTCTACCGCGCGGTCGAGGACGGCAAGCTGGTGGAGCGGGATTAGGCTCCTGGATCTTCCCCCTCTGGGGGAGGTCCGCCCGCAGGGCGGGAAGGGGCTGCATCCCCAGCGCTTCGAGCCGGACGAGGATCGTCCCAAGCGCGGAGTCCATATCCTTCAACACCAGCCGGGCTGGAAGTCGCAGGACCACGATGTCGTGTCGGGCGAGCCAGTCGTCACGGCGTTTGTCGTGGCCGGGTTGATCTCCGCACCCGTGGCCTTCGCCATCTATGTCGACCGCGAGGCGAACGTCTTCGCAATGGAAGTCGAGGATGTAGGGACCGGCTGGATGCTGGCGGCGAAAGCGCAGACCTTCAAATCCTCGTCGTCGCAACTGCTGCCAAAGCAGCACCTCGGGCAGGCTCAGCTGGGAGCGCAACTGGCGTGCCCGTCCGACGGTGCGCGGGCCTAGGCCTCGATCAGCTTCGGGGCGCCGGGTTCGACCCGGTAGCGCTTCAGCACCCGGACATCGTAGGGCTTGGCGCGGATGTTGGAGACCGCCATCAACTCGCCGGTGGCATGCTCGTGGGTCAGGGTCAGGCGGACGAAGCCCTTGGCCCCGTTGTCGCAGAAGCGCACGTCGTTGTTGGCGTCCTGGATAAAGCGGTCGACGGGCAGCACCGGAAGCACGTCGCAGATCCCCGGGCTGGTGACCGAGGTGGCGCCGAACTCCACCCCCACCGGCCGCCGGGCGGCGTCCGCGAGCTCGTTGGCCCAGAAGGCGTGGCTGTCGCCCGAGAGCACGATCGGGTTGGAGCCGGCCGTCCGGCAGATGCCGTAGAGCCGCTCGCGGGCGGCCGGATAGCCGTCCCAGTCGTCCAGGTCGTAGGGGATGCCATAGCTGAACAGCCGCGCCAGCCTTTCGGCCCGGCCGCGCTGATCGGCGGGGATCAGGTCCAGCACCAAGGCTGACAGGTCCGGGCCCAGCTTGCCTTCCACGTCGGGCGCGGTGATCCGGCCCATCACCACACCGGACCCCAGCACCTGCCAGGGCTCGGCCGCCGCGACCGAGGTCTTCAGCTGGCCCTCCAGCCAAGCCTCCTGCGGCGCGCCCAGCACCTGGCGGGCCGGATCGTTGAGCCGCGCCATGAAGCTCCGAAGGTCCGGCGCGGGCCGTCCGTCCGGGCCCGGATGGAAGGCGAGGTCGCGCTCGTAGTAGAGCTGGTGCGCCCGCGCGATCAGCCGGGTCTCCATCATCACCAGCGAGGCCAGGTCGCCGAAGCGGAAGGTGCGGTAGGCGGCCTCCATCGGCCTGCCCGGCGCCGGCTCGCGGATCGGCATCCACTCGTAATAGGCCTTGAGCGCGGCGGCCTTGCGGGCGGCCCAGGAACCCTCCGTCTTCGGATCGTGCTTCTCTGCCCCGCCCTTCCAACAGTCGTTGGCCGCCTCGTGATCGTCCCATTGGCAAATCCAGGCCGCCGCGGCGTGGGCGGCCTGGAGGTCCGGGTCGGTCTTGTAGAGGGCGTGGCGGCCCCGGTAGTCGTCCAGGGTCAACAGTTCGTGGGGCGGGACCATGTGGCGGCCCAGCGCATCGCCCTCGCGCTTGGCCCAGGCCGAGGCGTCCTCGGCGTCCTCGTAGATGTAGTCGCCCAGGTGGATCACCGCGTCCACGCGCGGCAGCCTGGAGACCGCCTCGTAGACGTTGAAGACGCCGCACTGGTAGTGCGCGCAGCACAGCGCCGTCAGGACCACGTCCTGCGTCGGGCCGTCCGGGAGGGTGCGCGCCCGGCCGGTCGCGGAGACTTCGCGTCCCAGCCGGAAGCGGTAGAACCAGGTCCGCCCGGGCTCCAGCCCGCCGACGTCGACCTTCACGGTGAAGTCTCGCTCGGGGCCGGTGTCGACGGCGCCGTGGGCGCGGATGCGGCGAAAGCCGGGATCCTCCGCCAGGACCCAGCGCACCCGCTCGCGCCGGCTGGCGTCCGCCGGCGTCACCCGGGTCCAGATGATCAGACGCTCCTGGGTCGGATCGCCGGCGGCCACGCCGTGGCGGAATGGCGTTTCGGCTTCGGAGGGCGACGCAACGAGGGGGACGGCCGCCGGCGAGGCGGCGCCATAGGCCAGAAGTCTCAGCGCGGCGCGCCGGTCGACCCGCATGTGGACGCCCTCGTCATGGGGCGCCGGATCGGCTGATTCGACGTCAGAGGCGCGACGGCGCCGTGACGAAAGCGTGAAACCTCCGGGTCCGTCGGGCCAGATGTCCGTCCACGCCAGAGCCCGCTGCCGGCGCTTGGCGGTTGAAATGGCCGCCCCGCTGCGTCAGGAAGACGCGCAAATTCCGGAGGAGACGATGGTCCAGAAGGTCTTCCCCGACGCGCGGTCGGCGCTCGAGGGCCTGTTGTTCGACGGCATGACGATCATGTCGGGCGGGTTCGGCCTGTCGGGAAATCCGGAGAACCTGATCGCAGCGCTCAAGGAGGCCGGGCCGAAGGACCTGACGGTGATCTCCAACAACTGCGGCGCCGACAACTTCGGCCTGTGGGTGCTGCTGAACAACGGCCAGATCCGCAAGATGATCTCGTCCTACGTGGGCGAGAACAAGCTGTTCGCCGAGCTCTTCCTGTCGGGCCGGCTGGAGCTGGAGCTCAATCCGCAGGGCACCCTGGCCGAGCGCATCCGCGCCGGCGGCGCCGGCATCCCGGCCTTCTTCACCAAGACCGGCTACGGCACGGTGGTGGCCGAGGGCAAGGAGACCCGCGAGTTCGACGGGGAGATGTACGTGATGGAGCGGGGGCTGAAATCCGACCTCTCCATCGTCAAGGCTTGGAAGGGCGACACCGAGGGCAACCTCGTCTACCGGATGACCTCGCGGAACTTCAATCCGATGATGGCCACGGCCGGCAAGGTCTGCGTGGCCGAGGTCGAGCACTTGGTGCAGCCGGGCGAGCTCGACGCCGACTGCATCCACACCCCGGGCATCTATGTCGACCGCATCTTCCAGGGGACGGACTACCTGAAGCAGATCGAGCAGCGCACGGTGCGCAAGCGGCCGCAGATGGCCGGCGCGGCGGCGGGGGAGGAAGTCTGATGGCCTGGACCCGCGACCAGATGGCCGAGCGCGCGGCCCGCGAGCTCAAGGACGGCTTCTATGTGAACCTCGGCATCGGCATCCCGACCCTGGTGGCCAACTACATCCCGCCCGGCGTGCACGTGACGCTGCAGAGCGAGAACGGCATGCTGGGCATGGGCCCCTTCCCCTACGAGGGCGAGGAGGATCCCGACCTGATCAACGCCGGCAAGCAGACCATCACCAAGCTGCCGACCTCGAGCTTCTTCAGCTCGGCCGACTCCTTCGCCATGATCCGCGGCGGGCACATCGACCTGTCGATCCTGGGGGCCATGCAGGTGGCCGAGACCGGCGACCTCGCCAACTGGATGATCCCCGGCAAGATGGTGAAGGGCATGGGCGGCGCCATGGACCTGGTCGCCGGCGTCAAGCGGGTGGTCGTGGTCATGGAGCATTGCGAGAAGTCCGGCGGGCCCAAGTTCCTCAAGGCCTGCACCCTGCCGCTCACCGGCGCCCGGGTGGTGGACCTGGTGATCACCGACCTGGCTGTCTTCGAGATCGACAAGAAGCGCGGCGGCGTGAAGCTGACCCAGCTGGCCGACGGCGTGGGCCTGGACGAGGTCCGGGCCAAGACCGAAGCGGCCTTCGAGCCGGCGCTCCAGCCGGCCTGATCCGGCGCCAGGCCCCGTGCCCAGGGCGCGGGCGCCGGCGGCCCCGGGTTGGCTGTTTGGCGCACTCCGGCGCCCTTCGAGGGCCGGTTCACCAGGTCTTCTAACCACGGATTAACCAATCGGCGCAGTGTCTGGTCCCGCGTGCGCGGAGATCGTGGCATGGGTTGGGTCGAGACACGGTTGCGAGGGGCGGCGAGGGGGCTGGAGCGCGGCCTCGTGGCCGTGGCGGCCTTCCTGCGCCGGTGGGACAAGGACGCCCTGGAACGCGCCGAGGGCGACGCTCGCCGGGCCGAGCGGCGGCTGCGCGAGGCCATCGACGTCCTGCCCGAGGGCATCGTCTTCCTCGACCGCGAAGGCCGCTACATCCTCTGGAACAAGCGTGACGCCGTGATCTACCACCGCTCGGCCGATCTGTTCGAACCGGGCCGGCGGCTGGAGGACACCCTCCGCATCGGCGTGGCGCGGGGCGACTATCCCGACGCCATCGGCCGCGAGGACGCCTGGATCGCCGAGCGCATGGCGCTGATGCAGAACCCCGGCGTGCGCCACGAGCAACGCATCTCCGACGGCCGCTGGCTGATGATCGAGGAGCGGGCCACCTCCGACGGCGGGGTGATCGGCCTTCGCGTCGACATCACCGAGATGAAGGAGCAGGCCCAGGCCCTGCGCCTGGCGCTCGGCCGCGCCGAAGCCGCCAGCAAGGCCAAGAGCGACTTCCTGGCCAACCTCAGCCACGAGATCCGCACCCCGCTGAACGGGGTGCTGGGCCTGGCCGAGGCCCTGGAGCGGGGCGGTCTCGAGCCCGGCCAGCGGCAGATCGTGGGCAGCATCCTGGAGTCGGCCGGGGCGCTGAACGAGCTGCTTAGCGACCTGCTGACCTTCGCCCACCTGGACGCCGGCCGGATCGAGCTGGCCGAAGCGCCTGCGCGCCTGGGCGAGGTGATCCAGGCGGTCGCCGAGCAGCATCTGAAGGCCGCCGCCGCCAAGGGGCTGACGCTGAGCGTGGAGATCGAGCCGGGGGCCGATCCCCTGGTGATGGCCGACGCCGAGCGGGTGCGCCAGGTGCTGGTCCAGCTGGTGGGCAATGCGCTGAAGTTCACCTCAAGCGGCGGGGTGGCGATCCGGCTCTCGCTGGCCGGCTCCGGCCAGGCGCGGCGTCAGGCGATCGAGGTGATCGACACCGGCGTGGGCTTCGACCCCGACGACGCCGAGCGGCTGTTCCTCAGCTTCGAGCAGGGCGACGCCTCCCTGACGCGGCGCTACGGCGGGGTGGGCATGGGCCTGGCCATCTGCCGCCAGCTGGTGGGGCTGATGGGCGGCGACCTTCGGGCCCGCGGCCGCCCCGGCCGGGGTGCGACCTTCACCGTCGAGCTGCCGCTGCGGCCGGCCGAGCTCCAGCCCGAGACGGAGGCGGCCGACCCGGCCTCGCCGTCGGGCCTCAAGGTGCTGATCGCCGAGGACAATCCCACCAACCGCAAGGTCGCCGAACTGATGCTGGCGGCCATGGGCGCCGAGGCCGAATGCGTGGAGAACGGCAAGCTGGCGGTCGAGGCGGTGCGCGCCGCCGACTACGACATCGCCCTGATGGACCTGCAGATGCCGGTGATGGACGGCCTGGAGGCCATCCGCGCCATCCGCGGCGAGGAAGCCACCCTGGGCCGCCCGCGCCTGCCGATCGTGGTGGTCAGCGCCAACGTCGCCCCCGAGCACCTGGCCGCCTCCTCGGCCGCCGGCGCCGACGGCCACGTGGGCAAGCCGATCCGCCCCGAAGAACTGGTCTCGGCGATCGCCGAGGCGGTGAGGGGCGAGGACCAGGACCGCAAGGCGATGACGGGCTGAGCCCAATCCTCCCCCGTCCCAATCTTCGCCGGGACGGGCTGCAGGAGTGGCTAGCCTTCCCCGCCCATCGCCAGCGTCAGCAGCGCCTGCAGCCCGCGCGCGTCCATCGGCTCGGGATTGCGGTCCGAGGCGTAGGAGAAGCCGTCGGCTACGGGTCGGCCGCCGGCGTCCAGGTAGGCGGCGCGGCGGCGATGCTCGCCGCTGGGCAGGATGACGTAGCGGTCCGAGAGCTCGACGGTCGAACGGGCGTCGTCCTCGGGCACCATCACCTCGTGCAGCTTCTCGCCCGGGCGGATGCCGACCATGCGGTGGGGCAGGCCGGGGGCCACGGCGGTGGCCAGGTCGGCGGTGCGGGTGGAGGGAATCTTGGGCACGAAAATCTCCGAGCCCTGCATCAGCTCCAGGCTCGAAAGCACGAAGTTCACCCCCTGCTCCAGGGTGATCCAGAACCGCGTCATGCGAGGGTCCGTGATCGGCAGCTCGGCGGCGCCCTCGGCGGCCAGGCGGCGGAACAGGGGCGCCACCGACCCGCGCGAGCCCAGAACATTGCCGTAGCGCACCACGCTGAAGCTGGTCCCGGAGTCCCCCGCCATGGCCTCGGCGGCGCAGAAGATCTTGTCGGCCGCCAGCTTGGAGGCGCCATAGAGATTGATCGGATTGGCCGCCTTGTCGGTCGAGAGCGCCACCACCCGCTTCACCCCCTGGGCGATGGCGGCGTTGACGACGTTCTCGGCCCCGAAGACGTTGGTCTTGATGCACTCGAAGGGGTTGTATTCGGCGGTGGGCACCTGCTTCAGAGCCGCGGCGTGGATCACGAAGTCGACGCCCCGCATGGCCATCTGCAGCCGCGAGGCGTCGCGCACGTCGCCGATGAAATAGCGCATGAACGGATGGCGCTCGGGCGGGAAGCTCTGGGCCATCTCGTACTGCTTGAGCTCGTCGCGCGAGAAGACGATCAGCTTCCTCGGGGCGAACTCGGCGCAGACCATCTTCACGAAGGCCTTGCCGAACGAGCCGGTGCCGCCGGTGATCAGCACCGTCTTGCCGTTCAGGTCCGCCCGGGGGGCGCGGAAGTCGCGCGGCGGCGGCGCCTCGGGGAGGTCCTCGAGGGACGCGGCGCGAGCGAGAGCTTGAGGCATGACCAGATCCGGACCAGGGGCCGGCATGGTCGGGCGCTTATGGTTAACTGACGGTCAACGTTTCCGCGACGGCCGTGTCGCACCTTTCGACCGTCATGGCCCGGCTTGTCCCGGCCACCGGCATTCCGCGCTTCGCGCTCCAGCCGGGAATGACGGTGAAACAGAGGCGCTACTTCGCCTTGGGCTGGCCCTCGAACAGCTTCTGAGGCCACTTGCGGGGACCGGGCTCGGCGATCGCGGCGATGTCCGTGCGCTGCGGCTCGGTGGTAGTCAACGGGTTCCAGTTGCGGCTGACCGCATAGAGCAGGGCGGCGGTGTCCTGCAGGCGCTGGGCCTTGGCGCGCACCACGGCGATGCTGGCGCGGGCGTAGCTGCGCTGGTTGTCCAGCACCGGCAGCAGGGCCGACTTGCCGTCCTGGTAGCGCAGGCGCTGCAGCCGCAGCGCGTCGCTGGCCGAGGCGAGCTGGCTCTGGCTCTGGGCCAGCAGCTGGTCGTCGTGGGCGATCGCCTGGAGGGCGTCGGCCACCTGGACGAAGGCGCTCAGCACCACCTGCTGGTAGCGGGCGTAGGCCTGGCGGGCGGTGTCCTCGGACATGCGCACCTTGGCCTTGACCTCTGCGCGGCCCAGCAGCGGGTAGCTGATGCTGGGACCGATCGAAAAGCCGGTGGCGCCATAGCCGAACAGGTCCTGGGGATGCAGGGCGCTCTGGGCGATGTTCGCGTTCAGGCCGATCTTTGGATAGAGGTCGCCGGTCGAGACCCCGATCTGGGCCACGGCCGCATGCAGCTGCGCCTCGGCCGCCTGGATGTCGGGCCGGTCGCGCACCAGCTCGGACGGCAGCTCCACGGGCACGGCGGTGGGCTGGACGATGCGGTCCAGGTCGAACTCGGGCGGGGTGAAGCCGTCCGGCGGCTGGCCGACCAGCAGCGCCATCGCATGGCGCGCGGCGGCGAGCTGCTGGCGCAGGGGCGTGATCTGGGCCTGGTCGGCGGAAAGCTCGGTCTGCACCGTCGCCACGTCCAGCCGCGTGCCGCCGCCGAGTTGGAAGGCCTTGGTGGCCAGATCGACGTTGGCCTGGTCGCTCCTGGTGATCTCCTCGGCGGCCTGGATCTGGGCCTTGAGGCCGGCGATGGCGATGGCCTGGCCCACCACCTGGGCGGTGAGGGTCAGATAGGCGGCGTCGGTCTGGTAGCCCTGGGCCTCGGCGGCCGCCAGCAGCCGCTCGTGCTCGCGCGTGCGCTGGCCGAACAGGTCGAAGTCATAGTGGCCGGTCAGCCCGAACGAATAGTCGGTGAAGGTCGGGTTCGACAGGGTCAGCACCTGGCCGCCCGGCAGGGGGAACTGCGAGAAGCCGAAGGACGAGAGGTTGACCCGCGTCTCCTGCACCTGGGCGTTGGCGTCCAGGCTGGCGCGGGCGGCCTGGGCGTCGATGGCATCCCGGGCCCCCAGGAGCGACTGGCGGGCGGCTTCCAGGTTGTGGTTGCCGGCCACGGCGGCGCGGACGGTCTGGTCGATCTCGGGCGACTGGAACAGCGCCCACCAGTCGCCGGCCAGGCGCTGGCCGAGCCGGGCTTCGGCGGCGGGCTGGTCGCCGCTCATGGCGTAACCCTGGGCGGCCGGCGGCGCCGGCGCCTTGAAGTTCGGGCCCACGGTGGTGCAGGCGGCCGTCAGGGCGGCCAGCGAGGCCAACAGGAAGAGGCGGGTCTTGCGCAAGGTCTACTCCATGACCGGCGGGCGGGGGCCGGCGGCCGCGGCCTGTTTGGGCGCGCGCATCAGGAACAGGATCGGCAGCAGGCAGACCATCACGATGGTCATCAGCCAGAAGTCGTCGATGTAGGAGATCATCGCCGATTGCCGGGCGATCATGCCGTTGATGGTCGCCATCGCCTGAGGCGTCGGGCCGTTCGGCATCAGCTGCTGCACCGCCGGATTGCCCGGGCTGATGTGGCTGGCCATGTTCGAGCGGGCCACCTGCATGTTGTTCACCAGGATCACCTGCAGGATCGAGATGCCCACCGAGCCGCCGACGTTGCGGATCAGGTTGGAGATGGTCGCGCCCTGGGTCCTGAGGTGCGGCGCCAGGGTGGCGAAGCCCAGCGTCGACAGCGGCACGAAGAACAGGCCCATGGCCAGCCCCTGGATGAAGCCCGACCAGATCAGCGGTCCCGAGCCCATCACCGGGGCGAACCGGCTCATCATGAAGAAGGACGCGCCGATCAGGCAGATGCCCACGCCCATGAGAACGCGCGCGTCGAAACGCGACACCAGCCGTCCGGCCGCCACCATCGAGATGAAGCCGCCGATGCCGCGGGCCATCATGATCACCCCGGCGTGGAACACCGGATAGCCGTAGAAGTCCTGGATCAGCACCGGCACCAGCGCCATCGAGGCGTACATCGATCCCATGATGAAGACCGAAGCGATCAGGGTGGTGCGGAAGTTGGTGTCGGCGAAAAGCTCGCGGCTGAACAGCGGCTCCTTGCCGGTCAGGGTGTGGATGACGAACAGGTAGAAGCCGATGCCGGCGCCGATGAGCTCGATCCAGGTCTCGGTGGATCCGAACCAGTCGTTGGTCTGGCCGCGATCGAGCATCAGCTGGAACGCCGCCAGGCCGATCGAGAGGGAGATGAAGCCGAAGAAGTCGAACTT
>JANWHQ010000049.1 GCA_025450315.1 Caulobacteraceae bacterium | reverse complement strand
CCTCGGCGGCCTGTGGCCCGCGGGGGGCCGGGCCACCTGGGAGGCGCGGGCGCCGCTGCGGCGGGGGGCCGCCCTGCGCACCGCCCGGGGGCGACCTGCGCGGGACGGCGCTCGCTAACCCGGCGGGGGCCCAGGAGCAAGCATGGGCGCCTCGACCGTCCTCGGCATCGAGACCAGCTGCGACGAGACCGCCGCGGCGGTGGTGCGCCTGGACGGCGCCGGCCGGCCCGAGGTGCTGAGCTCGATCATCTCCAGCCAGGCGGCCGCCCACGCCCCCTACGGCGGGGTGGTGCCCGAGATCGCCGCGCGCGCCCACGTCGAGGTGGTCGACGTCATGGTGCTGCGGGCCCTCGCCGAGGCGGGCCTCGGCTTTGCGGACCTGGACGCGGTGGCGGCCACCGCCGGGCCGGGCCTGATCGGCGGGGTGATGGTGGGACTGTCGGCCGGCAAGGCCATCGCCATGGCGCGGGGCATCCCGCTGATCGCGGTCAACCACCTGGAGGGCCACGCCCTCTCGCCGCGGCTGGCCGAGCCGCTGGCCTACCCCTACCTTCTGCTGCTGGTCTCCGGCGGGCATTGCCAGCTGTTGATCGTGGACGGCGTCGGGGCCTGCGAGCGGCTGGGCTCGACCATCGACGACGCCGCCGGCGAAGCCTTCGACAAGATCGGCAAGGCGCTGGGCCTGCCCTATCCGGGCGGGCCGGCGCTGGAGACGCTGGCCGAGGGGGGCGATGCGGAGCGCTTCGCCCTGCCCCGCGCCCTGTTGGGCCGCAAGGACTGCGACTTCTCGTTCTCGGGCCTGAAGACCGCCGCCGCCCGCCTGGCCGAGGGCGCCCGGACCCTGCAGGACCGGCGCGACGTCGCCGCCGCCGCCCAGGCGGCCATCGCCGGCCAGCTGGCCGAGCGCACGGCCCGCGCCATGGGTCTGTACTCCCGCCGTCATGGCGGGACCTCGCTGCGCTTCGCCGTCGCGGGGGGCGTGGCCGCCAACGGCGAGGTGCGACGCCGGCTGATGGCGAGCGCGCGCGAGCACGGCTTCTCGTTCGCCGCCCCGCCGCTCGCCTACTGCACCGACAACGCCGCGATGATCGCCCTGGCCGGCGCCGAGCGGCTGCAGGCTGGCCTCACGAGCCCCCTGGACGCCGCCGCCCGCCCGCGCTGGCCCCTGGACGAAGCCGCCGCCGCCGAGCGCCCGACCCACGCCCCCGGCCGCAAGGGCGCGAAGGCATGATGCGCACGGTGGGGGTGATCAACGCCGGCGCGTGGGGCACGGCCCTGGCCCAGGTCTCGGCCCTGGCGGGGCTCAAGCCGCGGCTCTGGGCGCGGAGGCCCGAGGTCGCCGCCCAGATCCAGGCCCTGCGCGAGAACCCGCGCCACCTGCCGGGGGTGCGCCTGCACGACGCCATCGAGGCCACCGGTGACCTGACCTCGCTCGGCGGCTGCGATTTCGTGATGGCGGTCGCGCCGGCCCAGCACACCCGCGAGGCCCTGGCCGCCTTCGCGCCGCATGCGCGCGCCGGCCTGCCGATCGTGCTCTGCGCCAAGGGCGTGGAGCAGGGCTCGCTGAAGCTGATGACCGAGGTGCTGGCCGAGACGATCCCCGAGGCTGCGCCGGCGGTGCTGTCGGGCCCGAGCTTCGCCGCCGAGGTGGCGCGCGGCCTGCCGACGGCGGTCACCCTGGCCTGCCCGGACGAGGACCTGGGCCGGACGCTCCTGGAAGCCTTGGCCGCGCCGGGTTTCCGGCCCTACCTGGCGGCCGACATGATCGGGGCCGAGGCGGCCGGGGCGGTGAAGAACGTGCTGGCCATCGCCTGCGGCATCGTCGAGGGGCGGGGCCTGGGCCGCAGCGCCCACGCCGCCCTGATCACCCGTGGCTTCGCCGAGCTGGCCCGCTTCGCCGTGGCCCTGGGCGGCCGGGCCGAAACGGTGGCCGGGCTGTGCGGCCTGGGCGACCTGGTGCTGACCTGCTCGTCCAGCCAGTCGCGCAACAACAGCGTGGGCCTGGCCCTGGGCGCGGGCCGGAGCCTGGATGAGGCCCTGGCCGGCAAGCTCTCGGTGGCCGAGGGCGTGGACTCGGCGCCGGCGGTGACCGCCCTGGCCCGCAAGGTCGGCGCCCAGATGCCGATCTCGGAAGCCGTGGCGGCGATCCTGGCCGGCCGCGTCGGCATCGACGCGGCGATCGAGGCCCTGCTCTCGCGCCCCCTCAAGACGGAGCTCTGACATGCCCCTTTTCGTGATCAGCTGGCGCGACAAGCCGGACGCCTTCGAGACCCGCGCCGCCGCCCGCGAGGCCCACCTGGCCTTCATCGGGACGCTCGGCGACAAGGCCAGGCTCGGCGGGCCCTATCTCGACGACCAGGGGCGGATGATCGGCTCGATGATGATCATCGAGGCCGAGAGCCTGGAGGCCGTCCGGGCGATCCACGACCGGGACCCCTACAAGCTGGCCGGACTGTTCGAGTCCTCGACCATCACGCCCTGGCGGCTGACGGTGCAGAGGTTTGGAGGGGCTTCTTAACCCGCCCAGGCTAGGGATCGGGCTCTCGCCCACGCCGGAAAAGCCATGGCCGATCCCTTGCGCGCGCTCGCCTCGATCAACGGCCGCTTCGCGCCCACCTTCGCCCAGACCATGCTGGCCGCCCCGCGCGCCACGGCCGACGCCGCGGCCTTCACGGCCCACGCCGACGCCAGGGGCTTCGAGTTCACCGACCTCTGGGCCGACAACAACATCCCCTACGTCGCGCCGGTGCTGCGCCGGTTCGCCCAGGGGAAGGACCGGATCGACTACCTCGAGATCGGGGCCTACGAGGGCCGCAACCTGGCCTTCATGGACTGGCTGTTGCCGGGCAAGCTGGCCGTCACGGTCGTCGATCCCTGGTTCGACGAAGCGCTCAACCCGGAAGAGAAGTATCTCGCCGTCGAGCCGCGGTTCCGGCGCAACGCCGCCCGGCTGGAGTTCCAGAGCCTGACCGTGCGCAAGGGGTTCTCCACCTACGAGCTGCCCCGGATGCTGGAGGCCGGCGCGGGCTTCGACCTGATCTATGTCGACGGCACCCACACGGCGCTGGGGGTGATGATCGACCTCTGCTACTGCGCCGCGCTGCTGCGCACCGGCGGGCTGATGGTGCTGGACGACTACTGGCACCAGGAGAGCGAGATCGGCGGACCGGGCGTCAAGCAGGCGGTCGACCGCTTCCACGGCGCCTTCCGCCGCTACTTCGAGCTGGAGGCCGTCTACCGCCAGGTCATCCTGCGCAAGACCGCCGACATCCCCCGATAACGTCGGCCCCGATGTTCGGGAGAGGATCGCTTTCAGCGAACCTGATCGCAGTTTCCGAAGAACTCGCGCGGCTGGCGCGTTCCCTTCGGCAAGGCCACGGACTACATAGGCGTGCGACGGAACATCGCAGCGAGGCCCTCCCATGCCGCTCACCATCAACGACACCGCCCCGAACTTCACCGCCGAGACCACCGACGGCAAGATCGACTTTTACGACTGGGCCGGCGACAGCTGGGTGGTGCTGTTCTCGCACCCCAAGGACTACACCCCGGTCTGCACCACCGAGCTCGGAACGGTCGCCCGGCTGAAGCCCGAGTTCGACAAGCGCGGCGTCAAGGTGATCGGCCTGTCGGTGGATCCGGTGGAGAACCACGCCGGCTGGTCCAAGGACATCGCCGAGACCCAGGGCTCGCCGGTCAACTTCCCGATGATCGGCGACACCGACCTGAAGGTGGCCAAGCTCTACGGCATGCTGCCGGCCGACACGGCGGGCTCCTCGGAGGGCCGCACGCCGGCCGACAACGCCACGGTGCGCAATGTCTTCGTCATCGGGCCGGACAAGAAGATCAAGCTGGCGCTGATCTATCCGATGGCGGTGGGCCGCAACTTCCAGGAGATCCTGCGGGCGATCGACGCCCTGCAGCTCACCTCCAGGCACAAGGTCGCGACCCCGGCCGACTGGAAGGTCGGCGAGGACGTGATCATCACCACCGCGGTCAAGGACGACGAGGCCAAGACCCTGTTCGGCGAGTTCAAGACCCACAAGCCCTATCTGCGCACCACCCGGCAGCCGGCGTGACGGCTCCCCTCCCCGTCAGGGGGAGGGGTCAGCGGCCGCACACCTCGCATTCGGGATCGGGCGAGAGGCCCACGGTGCGGACCTCCGCGGTGAGGGCGTCGTAGATCAACAGCCGCCCCGACAGGGTCTGGCCGGCGCCGGTGATCTGCTTGATCGCCTCCAGCGCCATCATCGAGCCCATCACCCCGGCCAGGGCGCCCATCACACCCACGGCCGAGCAGGTCTCCGCGTCCGGCGGCGTCTCGGGAACCAGGCAGCGGTAGCAGGGCCGGCGCTCGGCGAGGGGCCGGCCGCGGGTCAGGCCCGCCTCGAACAGGGCCAGCTGGCCGCTCCAGCGGCCGATGGCGCCCGAGACCAGGGGCTTGGCTTCGGCGTAGCAGGCGGCGTTGACGGCGAAGCGGGTCGCGAAGCTGTCGGTGCCGTCCAGCACCAGGTCGTAGCCCGCCGCCAGCTCGCGCGCGTTGGCCTCGTCCAGCATCACCGGATGCGGCTCGATCGCCACGTGCGGATTGAGCGCCGCCAGCCGCTGGCCGGCGGCCACCACCTTGCCGCGTCCGATGTCGGAGGAGGTGAAGATCACCTGGCGCTGCAGGTTGGAGAGGGCGACCACGTCGGCGTCCACCAAGCCCAGCCGGCCCACCCCCGCCGCCGCCAGGTAGAGGGCCGCCGGCGCGCCCAGCCCGCCCGCGCCTACCACGAGGACGCTGGAGGCCTTCAGCTTCTGCTGGCCCGGGCCGCCGACCTCGCGCAGCACCAGGTGGCGCGCGTAGCGTTCGACCTCTTCGTCGGTGAAGCTCATGACGGTGTCCGCTTAAGACAGCCACTCCACCGGCACTTCCAAGGCCTGCGCGAGCTTGGCGATGGTCTCGGGCGTACCAGTGCGGCGCCCCTTTTCCAGATCGGACAGATAACCCTGGCCGATCCCTGTCTTGAACTCCAGGTGTTGCTGGGTCAGGTCGCGCCAGTTGCGGATAGCCTTGAGTCGGCTCTCGCCCCGGAGCACCGCAGCGCTGACCTCCGCGGGCAGGATGCGGTCGCCGGTCGCCAGCTCCGCCTTCCGGGCATCGTAGATCGCGACATCCTCGTCATCTTCGGCCGCACGATCAGCGCGATCCAGCAGCGCCTCGTATTCGTGCCGCGGCAGCACCACCAGCTCTTCGCCGCTGGACGTCCGGATGATCTGTGGCGCGCTCATGCCTTAGCTCCTTCGATAAGTGGTGGTGGCCCGTCGACCGATGTAGATCGCCAGGATCGTGGTGGCGTCGTGGTCGAAGATCACTCGGTAGGCGCCAATCCGAAGGCGATAGCCTTGGCGGCCCTGAAGCGCCTTCACGTCGCCCTGTCCCGTGGTGGCATAGCGATAAAGGCCGGCTTCCACCTGTCCTCGCGCATTTCGAGGCAGCGCGTCGAGGTCCTTCGCCGCGCTCACCGTGAGGACGACCGTTTTCACGGGCGATAATATCGCTCACGATCGTGAGGAAGCAAAGCGATAATATCGCTCCCAGGCGCCGAAGCGGATTCCCCGCCAGGCCGCCGACCTTCGGGAGCCGCTCAAGGCGTCAGTCTTGACCCGGGCCCGCCGCGCCGCCACATGCGCCGCCATGTCCGATCAAGACGCCGCCCCCGCTCCCTGGCACGGCACCACCATCCTGGCGGTGCGCAAGGACGGGCAGACCGTGATCGCCGGCGACGGCCAGGTCTCGATGGGCTCGACGGTGGTCAAGGGCAACGCCAGGAAGGTCCGCCGCCTGGCCGAGGGCAAGGTGATCGCGGGCTTCGCCGGCGCCACCGCCGACGCCTTCACCCTGCTGGACCGGCTGGAGCAGAAGCTCGAGCAGTATCCCGGCCAGCTGGCCCGCGCCTGCGTGGAGCTGGCCAAGGACTGGCGCACCGACCGCTACCTGCGCCGGCTGGAGGCCATGCTGATCTGCGCCGACGCCGCGGCCATCTTCACCGTCACCGGCGTGGGCGACGTGCTGGAGCCGGAATACGGCGTCACCGCCGTGGGCTCGGGCGGTCCCTACGCCCTGGCCGCCGCCCGCGCGCTCTACGACTTCGACATCCCGGCCGAGGAGATCGCCCGCCGCGCCATGGCCATCGCCGCCGACATCTGCGTCTACACCAACTCCAACCTCACCCTGGAAGCCATCCAGGCGTGAGCCAGGCTCTTCGCACGCGTATCCAATGACCGAATTCTCCCCCCGCGAGATCGTCTCCGAGCTCGACCGCCACATCGTCGGCCACGCCGACGCCAAGCGCGCGGTCGCCATCGCCTTGCGCAACCGCTGGCGGCGCCAGCGCGTGCAGCCCGAGGAGCTGCGCGACGAGGTCACGCCCAAGAACATCCTGATGATCGGGCCCACGGGCGTCGGCAAGACCGAGATCGCCCGACGCCTGGCCAAGCTGGCCCAGGCCCCGTTCCTGAAGGTCGAGGCCACCAAGTTCACCGAGGTCGGCTACGTCGGGCGCGACGTCGACCAGATCCTGCGCGATCTGGTGGAGCAGGCCCTTGCCATGGTGCGCGACAAGCGCCGGGCGGCGGTGCGGGCGGCGGCGGAAGCCAAGGCCGAGGAACGGATCCTGGAGGCGCTGGTGGGCGCCGTCGCCGGCGAGGCCACGCGCGAAAGCTTCAAGAAGAGGCTCCGGGCCGGCGAGCTCGACGACAGGGAGATCGAGCTGCAGGTCGCCGACCACGCCTCGCCCATGCAGGGTTTCGAGATCCCCGGCCAGCCGGGCGCCTCGGTGGGCATGCTGGATATCTCAGAGATGATGTCCAAGGCCTTCGGCCAGCGCACCCGGCCGCGGCGGCTGAAGGTGGCCGAGGCCTGGGCCCCGCTGATCGCCGAGGAATCCGACAAGCTGCTCGACCAGGACGCCCTGACCCGCGAGGCGATCGAGCTTGCCGAGACCTCGGGCATCGTCTTCATCGACGAGCTCGACAAGGTGGCCTCCCGCGCCGACCGCGGCGGCGCCGACGTCAGCCGCGAGGGGGTGCAGCGGGACCTGCTGCCGCTGATCGAGGGGACCACCGTCTCCACCAAACATGGCCCGGTGAAGAGCGACCACGTCCTGTTCATCGCCTCGGGGGCCTTCCATGTGGCCAAGCCCTCGGATCTGCTGCCCGAGCTGCAGGGCCGCCTGCCGATCCGGGTGGAGCTGAAGGCCCTGACGCGGGAGGACTTCCGCCGCATCCTCACCGAGCCCGAGGCCAACCTCGTGCGCCAGCATCAGGCGCTGATGGCCACCGAGGGCGTCGAGCTGAAATTCACCGCCGAGGCCATCGACGCCCTGGCCGACGCCGCCGTCGAGGTGAACGGCTCGGTGGAGAACATCGGCGCCCGCCGTTTGCAGACGGTGATGGAGAAGGTGGTCGAGGACATCAGCTTCAACGCCGGCGACCGCTCCGGCGAGACCATCGTGATCGACGGCGACTACGTCGCCTCGCGCCTGGGCGAACTGGCCAAGAACGCGGATCTGTCGCGGTATATTCTGTAGGAAGGGCGGCCCCGGCGCCGCCTCAAACCATCTAGCGTCATGGCCGGGCTCGTCCCGGCCACCCATGAACACCGCCGAACTCCAGCGATCATGGGTTCGCGCGACAAGCCCGCGAATGACGGTGCAAAAGAAGGACGCTCCGCGTCCCGGATCCTACCGGGTCTTGACCGGGGCGGCGATCAGGCCTTCGCGCTGGGCGCGCTTGCGGGCCAGCTTGCGAGCGCGCCGGATCGCTTCGGCGCGCTGACGGGCGCGCTTCTCGGACGGCTTCTCGTAGTGGACGTGCCGCTTCATCTCGCGGAACGAGCCCTCACGCTGCATCTTCTTCTTCAGCGCCTTCAGGGCCTGGTCGACATTGTTGTCGCGAACGAAAATCTGAACGATGGCTAGGTCCTCCTCTGAACCCTTTCGCCAAAACGGCGCGCGCGCCCGGAAGCTGGGCCCCCCGCGCGAGGCGCGCTGATTAGCAAATACGCCCAAGCCTGTCCACGCGCTCCGGCGAGGAATCCGGCGCGATGGCGAACCGGGGGCCGGAGGTCTATATCGAGCCTCATGGCAGACACCACCGACTGGGCCGCCCAAGCCGAAGCCCGCCTGCTGGAGGCCGCGCTGCCGCTGGCCGCCGAGCTGGGCTGGAATTCGCGCCTGGTGCGCCGGGCCGGCCAGGCGACCGGCCTGTCGGTCCCGGAGGTCGAGCTGCTGCTGCCCGGCGGGGCCCGCGACCTGGCGGCCCTGTTCTCCTATCGCCACGACGAGGCGGCGCTGACGGCGCTTTCCGCCGTCGATCCGGACGAGCTGAAGATCCGCGAGCGCATCGCCCGCGGCGTCGAGGCCCGGGTCGAGGCGGCGGCCTCGGACGAGACGGCCAGCCGCAGCTGGATGGGCTATCTGGCGCTGCCGCAGAACCTGGCCCTGGGCGCGCGGCTGTTCTGGGCGAGCGCCGACGTGATCTGGCGCTGGGCGGGAGACAGGTCCACCGACGCCAACCACTATTCCAAGCGGGCCATCCTGGCGGGTTTGCTGAGCTCGACCCTGGCGGTGCGGATGTCCAACACCCCCGCCGCCGCCCACACCCACCTGGAGCGCGGCATCGAGGCGGTGATGGCGTTCGAGAAGATGAAGGCCAGGATCGGTCCGCGCCCGTTCGCCGCCGCGGCGGCCGAAGCCCTGGGGCGGATGCGCTACGGCGCCCGGCCGTCCGATCGGGACGGGGCTACTCCCGCCTGAGCAGCTTCTCGGTCAAGAGGGTTCCCCACCACTGCGAGGTGAAGTCGGCCTTCACGCGCTGGGCGTCGTATTCCGGACGGCCGACCCAGCTCTCGAAGCTCTCGCCGGTGGTCGCCGCATCCTCGAGATAGCGCTGGAAGACATAGTCGAGCACCCCGGTCTCGCCGTGGCGGATATGGCCGTAGCGGAAGGCGAGCTGGCGCGCGGCCTCGGCGATCGGCTGGCCCAGGCGGAAGTGGGCGTAGAGCACGCTCATCACCCCGGCCCGGTCCGCGCCGGACTTGCAGTGCATCAGGCAGGGATAGTCCAGGGTCTCGAACAGCGCCTTGGCGCCCAGCACCTGCTCGCGGGTCGGCGCCTCGCGAGAGGCCAGCGCGAACTCCACCAGCTTCAGGCCCAGCCGCGCGCAGGCGTCGGCCTCCAGCACGTGGTGGGCCTTCTGGGGCTGGTCGCGCAGGGTGAGCACCGTCCGGATCCCGCGCGCCTTCCAGGCCTTGAGCTGGAACGGCCAGGGCTGGTTGGCGCGGACCATCTCGGGGCTCAGCCAGTGGGCGTTCTGGAACAGCAGCCGGAAATAGGCGTGGTCGTCCCAGAGGAAGCTCCAATAGGCCTTGAGGCGGCCCGCCGGAGTCGTCAGGTCGAACTGGCTCAAGCCGCCTCCGGATCCCACGCGCCTCGCAATCCTTGACCCGGATGTCACGATCCCGGACACCTGTCACGACCTTCACCGCCCGGAGCCAGATGTCCTCCGCCCCCCAAGAGCTCGCGCGCCAGGAGCGCCGGCGGCTGATGTCGCGGGTGTTCCGCAGCTATCTGCGCCCGCACCTGGGCGGCTTCGCCATCGCCATGGGCTGCGCGGCGATCGTCGGCCTGCTCTCGGGCGCCCTGGCCTGGCTGCTGGAACCGGCGGTCCGGCTGGCGATCATGCGCGGCGACCGGCACGCGCTCTGGTTCATCCCCCTGGTGATCGCGTCGATCGGCGTCGTACGCGGCGGCTGCCAGCTGCTGCAGGCGGTGCTGACCAACCGCATCGGCAACCAGCTGGTGGCCGACATCCAGGTGAAGCTGTTCGGCCACTTCGTGCGCGCCGACCTGGCGCGGCTGCGCCAGACCCACACCGGCGCCTATGTCTCCTCGGTGCTCTATGACGCGGGGCTGATCCGCGAGGCGGCGACCTCGGGCCTGATCAACTACACCCAGAACCTGATCACCGTCGCCGCCGCGGGCGTGGTGATGGTGTTCGAGGACCCGCTGCTGGCGGCGCTGCTGATCGTCGTCGCCCCCATGGTGGCCTGGGTGATGCGCCATTTCGTGCGCCGCACGCGCGACGCCGCCACCCTGGCGATGGACGAGACCTCGGCCCTTTCGACCGCGGTGATGGAGAGCCTGGACGGCATCAAGATCGTCAAGATCGAGACCCGCGAGGCCGACGAGGAGGCTCGCGTGGCGGACGTCGTCGGCCGCCGGCTCGGGCACCTGATCAAGGGGGCCAACGCCAAGGCCCTGGCGGGGCCGGCCACCGACACCCTGATGACCATCGCCATGGCGGCGATCATCGCCTTCGCCGGCTGGCGGGCGCTGGGCGGGCGGCCGGAGATCAGCCACCTGATGTCGTTCATCATCGCCCTGACCCTCGGGGCCCAGGCGCTAAGGTTCCTGGCCAACTACCAGCCGATCCTGACCGAGGGCCTGGCCGCGGCCCAGCGCAGGTTCCGCACCCTGGACGAAGAGCCGGCCATCACCGACCGCCCCGGCGCCAGGGTGCTGGCGCGCGCCAAGGGCGCCCTGAAGCTCGACAAGGTCCGCTTCACCTACGACGCCGGCGCCGACGCCGCCCTGGACGGGGTCAGCCTCGAGGCCCTTCCCGGCCAGACCGTGGCCCTGGTCGGCCCCTCGGGCGGCGGCAAGAGCACCATCCTCAGCCTCATCCCCCGCTTCTACGACGCGGACGCCGGCAAGCTGACCCTGGACGGCGTCGACGTGCGCGACCTGACCCTGAAATCGCTGCGCGACCAGATCGCCCTGGTGACCCAGGAGCCCTTCCTGTTCGACGACACCATCGGCGGCAACATCGCCTATTCGCGGCCCGGCGCCTCGGAGGCCGAGATCGTGGCGGCCGCCCGGGCCGCCGCCGCCGACGAGTTCATCCGCCAGATCCCGGGCGGCTACGACGCCCAGGTCGGCGAGGCCGGCGCGCGCCTGTCGGGGGGCCAGCGCCAGCGCATCGCCATCGCCCGCGCCTTCCTCAAGGACGCCCCGGTGCTGCTGCTCGACGAGGCCACCAGCGCGCTGGACACCGAGAGCGAGGCCAAGGTGCAGCAGGCGCTGGAGCGGCTGATGGCCGGCCGCACCACCCTCTTGATCGCCCATCGCCTGTCCACCGTGCGCCGGGCCGACGTGATCTATGTCATCGACCGCGGCCGGGTGGTGGAGACCGGGACCCATGACAGCCTGGCCGCCCAGGGCGGTCTCTATGCCCGGCTCGCCAAGAGCCAGGACCTCGAGGTCGAGCCCGCGTGAAGGCCCTGCTGCGCTCGGGGCCGGCGCAGGCCCTGCTCGCCCTCGTCCTCGGCGGCTATCTCTGGCTGGTGCTGCGGACGGTGCGCTGGAGCATCGTGGGGCGCGGGGCGGCCGACCTCCTCCTGGCCGATCCCAGGGGGTTCATCGTCTGCTTCTGGCACGGCCGCATCGCCGCCTCGATCGGGGCCCAGCCCCTGTGCCGGCCGCGCCGGCCCACACGGCTGATCATCTCGCTGTCGGAGGACGGCGACTTCATCGCCCGGGCCATGGAGCTGATGGACCTGCCGGCCTTCCGGGGGTCCTCGCGCAAGACCCGCGACCCCAGGCGGCGGCACAGCGGCGGGGCCGTCTATCGCCAGTCGCTGGAGTGGGTGCGCGAAGGGGGCGTCCTGATCCTGACGCCCGACGGCCCGCGCGGGCCGGCCGAGCAGATGGCCGAGGGGGCGGTGCGCATGGCGTCGCGCACGGGCGCCGCGGTGTTGCTGATGGGCCTGGCGACCACGCCGGCCCTGCGGCTCAGGACCTGGGACCGGATGGAGCTGCCCCTGCCCTTCTGCCGGGGCGTCATCGTAGTCGAGGGCCCGCTGCACGCGCCCCAGGGCCTGGCCGGCGCCGCCATGACGGCCCTGCGACGCGACTGGTCCCAGCGGCTGACCCGAGCGAACGCGGCGGCCGAGGCGGCGCTGAGGTGAGCGTCTGGCCCCTGTCCCTGCGCCTCTATGGCGCCGGCATGGCCCTGGCCGAGCCCCTGGCGCCCTGGCTGCTGGCGCGCCGCGCCGGCCGCGGCAAGGAGGATCCGGCCCGGCTCGGCGAACGGCTCGGCCGCGCCGGCGCGCCGAGGCCCGAGGGCCCGCTGGTCTGGCTCCACGCGGTCAGCGTCGGCGAAAGCCTGTCGCACCTGCCGTTGCTCGAGCGGTTCCGGGCCGAGCGGCCGGATCTGGGCCTCTTGGTCACCTCCGGCACGCGCACCTCCGCCCAGCTCCTGGCCCGTCGCCTGCCCGAGGGGGCGATCCACCAGTACGCGCCCGTCGATGCGCCGGCCGCCGTGGCGCGCTTCCTGGACCACTGGCGGCCCGACCTCGGCGTCTTCGTCGAGAGCGAGCTCTGGCCCAACCTGTTGCGCGCCGCCCGCGCGCGGGGGACCCGGCTCGCCCTGGTCGGCGCCCGCGTCTCGGCCCGGAGCGTCTCGGGCTGGGCCCGGGCGCCCGCCGCCGCCGCCGCGCTGCTCGGCCTGTTCGACCTCATCTACGCCCAGGACCTGGAGACGCGGGCGTGGATCGAGGCCCAGGGCGTCCACGTCTCGGGCCAGCTCGACCTGAAGCGCCTGGCCGATCCCCTGCCGCATGACGAGGCCGCCCTCGCCGCAGTGAGGCATCAGCTCGCCGGGCGCCGCGTGCTGCTGGCCGCCAGCACCCATCCGGGCGAGGAGGCCCTGATCGCCGACGCCGGCGCCGGCCTGGAGCCCGCACCCCTGCTGATCGTGGTCCCCCGGCATCCGGAGCGGGGCGCCGAGGTCGCCGCGGCGCTGGCCGCCCGCGGCCTGAAGGTCGCCCGCCGCTCGCAGGGCGAGACGCCGGATCCCGAGGTCCAGGCCTACGTCGCCGACACCCTGGGCGAGCTGGGGCTGTTCTATCGGCTGGCCGACGTCGTCGTGCTGGGCGGCTCGCTCGTCCCGGGCCTCAGCGGCCACAACCCGCTGGAGCCGGCGCGGCTGGGCCTCGCGGTGATCTCGGGGCCCCACCACGACGCCTTCGCCGAGGTCTATGGCGAGCTCCTGGCGGCGCCGGCGGTGCTGATCGCCGCCCGTCCCGGCGATCTGGCCGCGGGCGTCGGGGCGTTGCTGGCCGACCCCAAGCTGGCGAAGGCGCTCGGGCGCCGCGCCCAGGCCGTCGTCGAGGCCGGCCGCGAGGCGCTGGATGCACCCTGGGCCCGGCTGCAACGACTGCTGCCCGCCTCATGACCCTTGCGACCCCCCGCTGGTGGTATCTGCGCGGCCGCCGGGCCGGGACCCTGCTGCGGCTGGTGCTGCAGCCGGCGGCCTGGATCTGGGCCGCCGCCACCGCCCGCAGGATCGCCTCCGGCCAGCGCTTCGATCCGGGCGTCCCGGTGATCTGCGTCGGCAACCTCACCCTCGGCGGGACCGGCAAGACCCCGGTCGTGGCGGCGATCCTGGAGCTTCTGACCGAGCGGGGGATCTCGGCGCACGCCCTCTCGCGCGGCCACGGCGGCCGCCTGGCCGGGCCGCTGCGGGTCGATCCGGCGAGCCACACCTCGGCCGAGGTCGGCGACGAGCCCCTGATGCTGGCCAGGAGATTCCCCGTCTGGATCGCCCGCGACCGCGCCCGGGGCGCCGCGACCGCGGCCGCCGGAGGCGCGCAGGTCATCGTCATGGACGACGGGCATCAGAACGCCTCGGTCCGCAAGGTCCTGTCGCTGGTGGTGGTCGACGGCGAGACCCGGAGCGGCGAATGGCCGTTCGGCGACGGCTCGGTGTTCCCGGCCGGACCTCTGCGCGAGCCTCTGGCCAGGGGTCTGGCCCGGGCCGACGCGGTGATCCTGCTGCTGCCCGCCGACCTCCAGGCCCCGGACGGCGAACTGCTCGCCCTGGTCGGCTCCAAGCCGGTGCTGATCGCGCACCTGGAGCCGGAGCGGGCGCCCCCGGCCGGACCGCAGCTCGGTTTCGCCGGCGTCGGCAAGCCGTGGAAGGTGGAGCGGGCGCTGAGGGCGGCCGGCTGCGAGCTGGTCGAGTTCGTGCCCCTGCCCGACCACGCCCGCCTGGACGAGGACCTGCTGAAGCGCCTGGCCGAGCGGGCGGCGGACTTCCAGGCGGGGATGGTCACCACCGAGAAGGACTGGGTGCGCCTGCCGCCGTCGTGGCGCGAGAAGATCGTCGCCTGGCCCGTGCGCGCCCGCTTCAACCCCGCGGCGCTGGGGCGGCTGCTGGATCAGGCGCTGGCCAGGCCGCGCCAGCCGATGTCGGAGCGGTAGAAGCCCTCCGGCCAGTCGATCCGGCCGATGGCCGCATAGGCCCGTTCGCGCGCGGTGTTCAGGTCAGGTCCCACGGCGCAGATGTTGAGCACCCGGCCGCCGGCGGCCCGCATCACCCCGTCCTCGCCCACGCTGGCGCCGGCGTTGAACACCACCACCTCCGGCCCGAAGTCGGCGTCGGCGCCCCTGATCTCGGTCCCCTTGAGCGGCGCCTCCGGATAGCCCCTGGCGGCCATCACCACGCAGATGGCGCAGTCGTCGCGCCATTCCAGCTCGGGCAGCTCGGCCAGCCGGCCGGTGGCGCAGGCGTGCAGGTAGGGCAGCAGATCGCTCTTCAGGCGCAGCATCAGCACCTGGCATTCCGGGTCGCCGAAGCGGGCGTTGAACTCCACCAGCTTGGGCCCTTCCGGCGTCAGCATCAGCCCGGCGAACAGCACCCCGCGATAGGGCGCGCCCTCCGCCGCGATGGCGCGGAAGGTCGGCGCGATCAGCCGCCGTTCGGCCTCCAGCGCGAGCGCCGGGGTCAGGGCGGGCGGCGGCGAATAGGTCCCCATGCCGCCGGTGTTCGGCCCCTCGTCGCCGTCGTAGGCCCGCTTGTGGTCCTGGGCCGCCCCGAACAGGCGATAGTGCTCCCCGTCGCAGAGGGCGAACAGTGAGGCTTCCTGGCCGGTCATGAAGGCTTCGATCACCACCCTGGAGCCCGCCCGGCCGAACTGGCCGCCCAGCATGTCGTCGATGGCCGCCTCGGCCTCCGCGCGGCCGGGCGCGATGATCACCCCCTTGCCGGCGGCCAGGCCGTCGGCCTTGATCACATAGGGCGGTTCGAACCGGTCCAGCCCCGCCCTGGCCTCGGCGGCGGTCCCGAACACCTCGTAGCCGGCCGTCGGCAGGCCGTGGCGGGCGCAGAATGCCTTGGTGAACGCCTTGGAGGATTCCAGCCGCCCGGCCGCGGCGGTGGGGCCGAAGCAGGGAATCCCCACCTCGGCCATGGCGTCCGCGACCCCCGCCTCCACGGCGGCGTCCGGGCCGATCACCACCAGGTCCGCGCCGATCTCCTGGGCCAGGGCGACCTGGCCGGCGACGTCGGTCGCGCCGATCGCGCGAACCTCGCCCAGGGCGGCCATGCCCGGATTGCCGGGCGCCGAGACCAGGCGGGTCAGGAGCGGCGATTGGGCGATCTTCCAGGCCAGCGCATGCTCGCGCCCGCCCGATCCGACCAGGAGCACCTTCATGGCGGTGAAGTGACCGCAGCCCCGGATTCGGTCAAGTCGCCCCCGGCTAAGCGAAACATTAATCGCAAATGGTTACGCTCGCCGTGCCGAATTCTGGGCCTGTGCCGATGTCGATGCCGGACGCAGCGGTCGTCCCCCGACGACTGATGCAACAAGACGCGGATGCGATCTGCGCCCGCCACGAACGCCTTTGGGCCTCCAAGCCCGGCGGCGCGCGGGCCGTCTTCTCGTGGCTGGACCTCTCCGGCCTGGACTTCTCGGGACGCAACCTGTCCAACGCCGACTTCACCGGGGCCGTGCTGGCGGGGACCAACCTCAGCCGCTCGCGGCTGGATCACGCCAACCTGTTCGGCTGCGACCTGCAGGAGGCGAACCTGACCGGCGCCAGCCTGAGGCGGGCCGATCTGCGGGCCTGCTGCCTGCGCGGGGCCAACCTGACCAACGCCGACATGTTCGAGGCCGATTTGCGCGAAGGGCTGATCGCCGCGGTCGACAAGGTCAAGGGCCTGAGGGTCATCGAGCCGACCAAGCGGGTGGGCGAGGCCTATGGCGCCATCCTGGCCGGCGCGAACCTGGAGCGCTCGCGCCTGTCGGGGGTGATCGCGGTCAGGGCCGACTTCACCGACGCCGTGCTCAAGGATGCCAAGCTGGTGCGGGCCAACCTGAAGCAGGCCTCGCTGCACGGCGCCGACCTCGCCGGCGCGGACCTATCGGGGGCGGACCTGTCGGGCGCGGACCTGCGCGACGCGGTGCTGGCCGGCGCCCGCATCAACGCCTGCAAGTTCGACGACGCCGACATGACCGGGGTGCTCACCGACGAGCTGGTCGGCTCGGACGTCTCCGAGCTGCCCTATGACGAGATGCTGCGCGCCCACGCCCTCTGGTGCGAGACCGAGGGCGCGCAAGGCGCCCCCAGTGTCTTCGACGGCGCCGACCTCCGGCGACTGACCTCGGTCAAGGGCCTGAACCTGACCGCCCTGTCGGCCCGCAAGGCGGTGTTCTACGGACTGAACATGGAGGGCGTGCAGCTGCAGGGCGCGCGCCTGGAGGGCGCGGACCTCCGGGCCTGCAACCTGCGCCGCGCCGACCTCCGGGGCGCCAAGCTGATGGGCGCGCGGCTGACCGGGGCGAACCTGCGCGAAGCCCAGCTGGGGCCGCTCTTGATCTCGTCCGATCGGGTGATGCCCTGCGATCTGACCGGCGCGGTGCTGAAGGGCGCGGACCTGTCGCACGCCGACCTGCGCCACGCGCTGCTCACCCGGGCCGACCTGACGCGCGCGGACTTCACCGGCGCCTCCATGCGCCACGCCGACATCACCGAGGCCCAGCTGCGCTCGGCCAGGGGGCTTGAGACACTGTTCTGAAACTTTCCCGGGTTAACCGCTCGGCCATGCTTGGATGGCTAAGCTTGGCCTTCTCAGAATGGGGCTCTGCCAGGTGACTCAAGACTCGGGACCGCGCCGGCGAATCAGCCAGTCGGAACTGGACATCCTCGCCCAGGGGCACGAGCGCTTCGTCATCGGCAAGCCGGGCGGCCGGCGCATCTCCCTGCGGTTCTCGGACCTTTCGGGCCTGGACCTGCAGAACCGCGAGCTTTCCGACGCCGACTTCTCCGGATCCGCCTTCGAGGGCGCGCGCATGGCCGGCGCCAAGCTGGCCCGCGCCAACCTGTTCGGCTGCAGCTTCCGCCGCGCGGACCTGCGCCACGCCATCCTCACCCGGGCCGACATCCGCGGCGCGACGCTGCGCGGCGCGAACCTGTCGGGCGCCGACCTGACCGCCGCCGACTTCCGCGAAGGCCAGATCGCCATCCCCCACCCGCGCAAGGGCCTGGACATGGTCCGCCACGAGAAGCGCAACGGCGTCCTGGACGAGGCCATCTTCACCGGCGCGACCCTGGACGGCTCGAATTTCGACGGGGTCTCGGCCTTCTCGGCCGACTTCACCGACTGTTCCCTGCGGGGCGCGAAGCTGTCGCGGGCGAACCTGAAGGACGCCAACCTCTCGGGCGCGATCCTGGAGAACACCGAGTTCGCCGGCGCCAACATGAACGGCGTCAGGCTGACCGGCGCGGTGCTGAAGGGCGTCGACATCGCCTCGATGCGCATGATGGGCGCCGACGTCTCCTCATGCCTGGGCGAGCCCACCGCCGCCGCCACAGGCCGCGCCGAGGAGCTGCTCGGCCGCGCCCAGGGCAACCAGCGCTGGGTGGAAAGCGGCGGACGCGAGCAGCGGCCGGCGATGTTCGACGCGGAGGACCTGCGGCCCCTGGGCGACCGCCTGCGCGGCTTCGTCCTCACCGCCATGTCGGCCAAGGGCGCCTGCCTGGTGGGGCTGGACCTGTCCGGCGCCCAGCTGCAGGGCGCCAACCTGGAAGGCGCCGACCTGCGCGCGGCCAATCTCACCGGCGCGGACCTCAGGGGGGCGCGGCTCAACGGCGCCAATCTGACCAAGGCCGACCTGCGCAAGGCGGCCCTGTCGGAGCTGCCCCTGCCGGGCGGGCGGTCCACCTCGACCCAGCTGCAGTCCTCGGTGCTGCGCTACGCCAATTTCGCCGGCGCCGAGATGAACGGCGCGGTGCTGGACCAGACCGACCTCAGGGGGGCGGACTTCTCCGGCGCCCGGATCAAGGGCATGAGCCTCAGGGGCGCCGAGCTGGCCGCCGTGGTCGGCCTGGACCTGACCCAGCAGGCCGCCTGAGCGTCCAAGACAAAAAAGGGCGGCGCGTCTCCGCACCGCCCTTCGTCATCGCCGTGAGGGCCGGCCTTTAGGCTGCCTGGGCGTCGCCCTCGATGGCCGGGGCCGCAGGCGCGGCGGAGCCGATCTCGATGCGGCGCGCCTTCTTGGCCTCGGGCACTTCGCGCTTCAGGGAGATCAGGAGCAGGCCGTCGGAGAGGTCGGCCTCGGTCACCACCACATAGTCGGCCAGCTGGAAGCGGCGCTCGAAGTTGCGCTCGGCCAGGCCGCGGTGGAGGAACTTGCGGCTGTCGTCGTTGGCCGCCTTGCGGCCCTGGACGGTCAGGACGTTCTCCTTGACCTCGATGTTCAGCTCGTCGGGCTTGAAGCCGGCGACGGCCATCTCGATCCGGTAGGCGTTCTCGCCCACGGTCTCGATGTTGTAGGGGGGATAGCCAGTGGACTCGCCGGCGGCGGCCGCATCCAGAAGCGCGGCGAGCCGGTCGAAGCCGACGACGGAACGGTAAAGCGGGGAAAAGTCGATGGTGCGCATCTGCGCCCTCCTCGAAAGCAAGGGTTGCCATGTCGCGGTTCCAGGCCCGCCTGATGGCCGGGCCGGTCCCGGGAGGCCCGGATGTCCAGCGCCTCCGCCCGATTAGGTGGGATCAGTCCCCGCCGGTCGCAAGGGCGCCATGAATGCGTGGCCTTGCATGAAGCGCGCGCCTCGGGTCAGGCTGACGGCGGGGCTGAGGAGCCAGTGATGAGATCGAGCTTTGCGGCGGGCGCGCTTCTGGCGCTGCTCCTGGGCGGCGGCGTCAGCGTGCCGGCGCTGGCCACCCCGACCTTTCCCCAGGCGGTCAAGGCCGCCGAACCCCCGCCCCAGGACCAGGACTTCCTGCAGGCGGCGGTCGACAGCCCCGCCCGCGCGCCCCAGAACAAGGCGCGCGACCGCTGGCGCCATCCGGCGCAGAGCCTGACCTTCTGGGGCATCCGTCCGGGCGACGTGGTGCTGGAGCTGGATCCGGGCGGCGGCTACTGGACCGAGGTCCTGGCCGGCTTCGCCAAATCCACCGACGGCCGCTACATCGGCGCCCTGCCCGATCCCAAGGATCCCAGTGACGACGCCGAGCAGAAGCGCGACCGCGACCGCTTCATGAGCCGCTTCGGCGACCAGGCCCTGTGGGGCAAGGTGGAGACCACCACCTTCGGCCCGGCCTCGGGTCCGCTGGCGCCGCCGGGCTCGGTGGATTTCATCCTCACCGGCCGCAACATTCACAACTTCATCTGGCGCGGAGACCTGGACAAGGTGCTGGCCGACGCCTTCGCGGCGCTGCGGCCCGGCGGGGTGCTAGCGGTGGAGGAACACCGCGCCGACCCGCGCCCGATGGTTGCGGACGCCCGCGACGGCTACGTCTCGGAGGCCTTCGTCATCGCCGCCGCGCGCAAGGCGGGCTTCCAGTACGGCGGCGATTCCGAGATCAACGCCAATCCCAGGGACTCCAAGGACCACCCCTTCGGGGTCTGGACCCTGCCGCCGACACGGGCCAGCGCCCCGCCCGGCCAGCCGCCGAACCCCAGCTTCGACCACTCGAAATACGACGCCATCGGCGAGAGCGACTGCATGACCTTGAGGTTCGTGAAGCCCGGCTGACGCGTGCGCGTTGCCGCCCGGGGCGGCTCGGGCTATCCAACAGGCCCCTGGTCGGAGGACTCCATGGCCACCCTGGAAGAGATCACCAATCGCCTGAAGAAGGCCGTCGCCGAGCAGCCGGTCCCCGGCAAGACCGTGACCATCGACCTGAAGGGCGAGGGCTACGTGCACATCGCCGGCGCCGAGGTGACCAACGAGAACGCCCCCGCCGACTGCACGGTGATCGTCTCCAAGGACGACCTGGAGGCGATGACGCGGGGGGATCTGGATCCCACCACCGCCTTCATGACCGGCAAGCTGAAGATCAACGGCGACATGTCGGTGGCCATGGCGCTGCAGCCGATCCTCGCCCGCGCGCGTGGCGGCTGAGCCCCGGGCCGGCGCCCAGGCGCCCCTGATCTCCATTCCCCAGGCGCCCGCCCCGCCCGGCGCCGAGGCCCGGTGGATCGAAGGCTCAGGCGGCGTCCTCGTGCGCACGGCCCTGTTCCCGGCCCCGACCCCGGGGCGCGGGTCGGTGGTGCTGAGCCCCGGACGCACCGAGCCGATCGAGAAATATTTCGAGGTGATCGCCGACCTGACCTCGCGCGGCTACGTGGTCCTGGCCCACGACTGGCGCGGCCAGGGGCTGTCGCAGCGGTTACTGCCCGACCGGCTGCGCGGCCACGCCGTGGGATTCCAGGGCTATCTGGACGATCATCGGGCCGTGCTGGACGCCTATGCCGGGCGCCTGCCCCGGCCCTGGATCTCGCTCGGCCACTCGATGGGCGGATGCCTGGAGCTTCTGGCCCTGGTCAAGGGCGAACGGCGGCTGGCCGCGGCCTTCCTGTCGGCGCCCATGCTGGCGATCTCCACCCGCCCCTGGCCGCCCTGGCTGGCGATGCGCGTCGTGCAGCTGTCGGAATGGCTGGGCCGCCGCGACGACTACGCCCTGCCCGTCTACGATCCGGCCGGCGACCGCTTCGCCCTGGATCGGCTGACCCACGACCGGGCGCGCTACGACCGCTACAAGGCCCAGCTCAAGGCCTGCCCGGACCTGGCGATCGGGGCCCTGACCTGGGGCTGGCTGGATTTCGCCTTGAAGGCCGGCGAGGCGCTGGCGGCCCCGGGTGCGCTGGAATCCATCGACATCCCGGTCGCCATCGTGGCGGCGGCCCACGACCATCTGGTGCTGAATTCGGTGGATCAACAAGCGGCGCGACGGCTGCCGCGGGGCTCGTACCTGGAGCTGGAGCACGCCTATCACGAGATCCTGATGGAGGCCGACCCGGTGCGCAACCAAGTGCTGGCCGCCTTCGACGATCTTGCCGCCAAGGTCACTTCGCCGCGCGCCTAAGCGCCACCAACGCCTCGTCCAGGCAGCGCCGGTCGCCGGCGATGGCCAGCTGGCCGCCGTCGCGGCCGATCCGTTCGCCCCGCCAGTCGGTGACCATGCCGCCGGCGCCCTCGATCACCGGCACGGCGGCCTCGACGTCCCAGCTCTTCAGCCCGGCCTCGAGGACCAGGTCCATCTGGCCGGCGGCGACCATGGCGTAAGCGTAGGCGTCGCAGCCGGTGCGGGCCAGCCGCGCGGTCTGGCGCACCTGCCGCCAGGCCCCCGCCTCGGCGCCGTCGAAGCAGCCTTCCGGATCGGTGGTGGCGATCAGGGCCTCGCGCAGACGCTCGCAGGGACGCACCTTCAAGGGCCGGCTCTGGCCGCGCGACATCAGCCGCGAGCCCAGGGCCTGGGAGCCGATGTAGAGCTCGCCCACATAGGGCTGGCCGATGGAGCCCAGCACCACCTCGCCCTCGAAGCGCAAGCCGATCAAGGTGGTCCAGACCGGCAGGCCCGAGATGAAGGCGCGGGTGCCGTCGATCGGGTCGATCACCCAGACGAAATCGGCGTCCGGCCGGTCCTCGCCATGCTCCTCGCCGATCACCCCGTGCCGTGGGTAACGCTCGGCCAGCATCTGGCGGATCGCCGCCTCCGCCCCGCGGTCGGCCTCGGTGACCGGATCGAAGGCGCCGGCTTCGCCCTTGTCGGTCAGGCCATGCTCGGCGCGGAACAGCGGCAGGATCGCCGCCGACGAGACGCGGTTCAGCTCGACCAGGAAGGCGTCCAGTTCCGAGAGCCGCTCGGCAGTGAGGGTCATGGGCCAGACTTAGGCCGGCCTGCCGTCCCGACAAAGCGCTCTATCGCGGCGCCCGCTTGGCCAGGATCCGCTGCAGGGTGCGCCGGTGCATGTTCAGCCGCCGCGCCGTCTCCGAGACGTTGTGGTTGCAGAGCTCGAACACCCGCTGGATGTGCTCCCAGCGCACGCGGTCGGCCGACATCGGGTTGTCCGGCGGCGGCGGCGCCTCGCCGGGCTGGGCCAGGAGCGCGCGCACCACGTCGTCGGCGTCGGCGGGCTTGGAGAGATAGTCGCCCGCCCCGGCCTTCACCGCCGCCACGGCCGTGGCGATGTTGCCATACCCGGTCAGCATGATCACCCGCGCGTCGGGCCTGGCCTCGTTGATGGCCTCGACCACCTTCAGGCCGTTGCCGTCCTCGAGCCGCATGTCGAGCACCGCGAAGGCCGGCGGCTTGGTCTTCACCGCCGCCAGGGCTTCGGAGACGCTGGCGCACAGCTCCGGCTGGAAGCCTCTGGACTCGAGCGCCCGTCCCAGGCGCGTGCGCAGCGGCGCGTCATCGTCGAGCAGCAGGAGGCTGCGGTCCGGAAGATCGGCGATCGTGGCCGAAACATCGCTCATGCTCACACACCCACGCTCGAGGGCCCCCGAAGGTGGGGCGGCCTACCTAAACGCATGTTGCGGCATAATGTCGCCATTCGGTGGTCGCGAGCAAGCCCGGAGCGGCTCGGTCAGAACGGCTGATCGGGCGCTTCCACCTTTTCGCGCGGCCAGCGCGCCGCCACGATCGCCCCGCCGCCCTTGCCGTTGCGGAACTCCAGCCGGGCCCCGGTGCGCTCCAGCAAGGTCTTGGCGATGAAGAACCCCAGCCCCATGCCGGTGTGCTGGGACCGGGAGTTCTCCCCGGACGGGCGGCTGGTGATGTAGGGCTGCCCGAGCTTGCCCAATACGTCGGGCGCGAAGCCCGGCCCGTCGTCGCGGACCTCGACCGAGACGGTCTCCTGGTCGAAGCGGGCGGTGATCAGCACGTCGGACGCGGCGAAATCGACGGCGTTGTCGACCAGCGAGGTCATGGCCCTCAGCACCTCGGGCATGCGGCGGATGTAGGGGGCGTCGACGCCGGGCGCGCCGGTCACCACCGCCTCGACCCGGACGGGGGCGTCCATGTGGGGCTCGATCACCTCGTTCAAGAGCTGCAGCAGGCTCATGCGCGCATGCACCGCGTCCTCGGCCTCGGGCGCCTCGGTCAGCCGGCGCAGGATCTCGCGGCAGCGCTCGGTCTGGGAAAGCAGCAGGCGCGCGTCCTCGCGCACTGCGTCGGGGCCCTCGCGGGCCAGCTCCTTGGCCACCACCGAGATGGTGGCGAGCGGGGTGCCGAGCTCGTGGGCGGCGGCCGCAGCCAATCCCCCCAGGGCCGAAAGCCGCTGCTCGCGCGCCAGGACCGCCTGGGTGACGTGCAGCGCCAGCTCCATCCGCGCGGCCTGGCGCGCGGCTAGGAAGGCGAAGCCGGCCGTGAAGGCCACGCCCGCGGCCACGGCCGAGGCCGCCGCCAGCCGGTAGCCCAGGGGCGCCAGGAAGGTGTCCACGCCCGGAAGCGGCAGTGGCCAGGCCCAGAAGGCCAGGATGGCGGCCGCTCCGATGGCCATGCCCGCCACCAGCGCCGCGTGCCGCCAGGGCAGGCTGGAGGCGGCCAGCGTCGCCGGGGCGATCAGCAGCAGGGCGAAGGGATTGGACACCCCGCCGGTGAAGAACAGCACCGTCGCCAGCTGCAGCACGTCGAAACCCAGCTGCAGCACCACCTCGGTGTCGGAGGTCAGCCGGCTGCGCGGCCCCACCAGGCTCACGCCGAGGTTCACCGCCGCGCTGACGCCCACCAGGGCCGACCACAGGATCGGCCGCGCCTTGAAGCCCAGCACCAGGCTGATGAAGGCGAACACCAGGATCTGGCCGGCGATGCTGATCCAGCGGACCATGGTGAGGGTCTCGATCCTGAGACCCCGCCGCTCGACGGCCGGACGATCGGCGCCCTCGCCCTGCAGCACCGCGTCGGCGGCGCTGGCCGCGATGATCGACGACGGCAAGGCGGCGTTGGCCATGACGCTGGTCCCCCGGCGGCCTCAGGTCAGGCTGAGCGGCCGCATGAGTCCAGAACGCCCGACCCGCGCCAATCGTTTTATTCGCCGCAGGCTGCGGTGATCAGAACACCGTGCGGGCGGTCAGGTGGATGTCGATGTCGGTGTAGTCGGTGCTCTTGGCGATGCCGCCGTCCAGCAGGACGTCGACGTAGTCGGAGTAGACCCTGAGGCCGATCCGGCCGATCGCCGAATTCATCCGCACCGTCTCAGCCGCCAGGGTGAACGGATCGGTGCCGCCGATGAACTGGGTGGTGGTCGAGCCGGCCGTTCCGGAGATCACCGAGCGGTAGCCGCCCTCGATCTGGGGCCGCCAGCGGAAGCCGGTGGTGCCGAAGGTCATGCCGGCGATGACCGAGCCGGTGACGCTGAACAGGTCGCCGTTGCGCGGATCGACCTGCATGTCGAAGCCCGCGCCCCCGCCGTGCTCGGAGTAGCCGGCCTGGTGCAGGCGGAAGTAGTCGGCGTGCACCTGGGGCTCCAGGAAGAAGGCGCCCATGTTGGCGGTATAGGACAGGCCGAAGCGGCCCGAGAGGGTATAGCCGGCCCAGTTCGACAGGGCGGTGGCGTGCACGACGCCGACGCTGTCGCTGTAGAGGAAGTCGCGCCGGTCGTTGGCCCAGATGAAGCCCGCGCCCAGCTGGGCGTCGGCGGTCAGGCCGCCCCACTTGCCCCGCCAGTAGACCCCGCCGTTCAGCTCCGAGACGCCCAGCAGGTTCTCGCCGGGCGCGGCCGGGTCGTTGATGTTGGCGGTGATGAAGCCGATCTTGGTGCCCAGGGCGTCGCCCCTGGGGCTGACGCTTTCCAGGCCCGCTTCCACGCCCACGCCCAGGATGTGATAGGGCTCCGTCTGGGCGGTCTTCTTGGTCTCGTCCAGGACGAT
>JANWHQ010000048.1 GCA_025450315.1 Caulobacteraceae bacterium | reverse complement strand
CGGATGCAGCGCGGCGCGGGCCATGCCCTGGCTGGTGAAGGGCATGGCGATGGCGCCCGAGCGGTCCACCGCGATCAGCCCCCCGTCGCCGCCCTGCGCCAGGGCCTCGGCCAGGGCGGCCTTGCCGCTGGAGCCGTCCATCAGGCTGGCGTCGAGCTCGTAAAGCCCGGCCTGGTTCGGACCGGAGCCCCGGCCGGCGACATAGAGGCCCGAGGCTTCCAGCTCGCCCACCATCTGGACCACCACGTCCAGCGCCGGGGCGCCGGCGGCCAGCAGGCTGCGGCCCCGTTCGATCAGGCCGCTCAGGTGGCGCAGCTGGGGGCCGTAGTCGCGCTGGCGCATCGCGCCCGCCCCGCCATGGAGGACCAGGGCGAAGGGTTCGGACGGTTCGGTCATGACAGCTCGCTAGCGCAGGAAGGCGTAGGCCATGGCGGCCTGGCCGAGGAAGTTCAGGGCCCAGGCGGCGCCCGCCGCGCGCGCCCCCGGGGCCTTCCCCTCGGGGCCGCCCGCATAGAGCACCAGGGCGAAGGACGCCAGCGCCGCGAGGGCGCCGGCCATCACAGGCCAGAAGTCCCAGTCCAGGGTCAGGCTCATGACGCCCATGAGCAGCAGCGCGCCCGCCTCGGCGGCGAAGCCGGCCCGCGGCTGCGGCGCCCAGCGCCAGGTCCGCCACAGGCCGTAGCCCGCGCCGATCGCCAGCACCGCCAGCAGACCCGCCTTGGCCGCGTCGCCGATGAACACCCCGGGCCCGTCGCCGGTGGAGCGATAGAGGTTGGCCAGGACCAGCCAGCCCAGGGCCGGCAGGGCGATGGTCCAGCGCCGCCAGCGATCGGGGCCCTCGGGCAGCCAGGCCTGGCCCAGCGCCAGGCAGGTCAGGGCCATGGGCACGGAGGTCGGGGTGATCCAGCGGAAGTAGGCGTAGAAGGCCAGGGCCCCAAGCGCGCAGGTTCTGAGCGCCCGGCCGGCGCGGCCGCCCGGGGCGGTGAACACCGCGGCCACGGCCGAGGCCGCCGAGATCCACGGAAAGGCGGATTCCAGCGTCACCGGCTCTGCCTGGACCGATGCTAGGGCTTGGGCCGTTCGATCGACGGGCCGAGGTTCTGGACCACCTCGTGGGCGTTGAACACGCGCTGGCCTTCCGGCGCCGGGCCGCGGCCCATGACGATCTCGGCGGAGGCTTCGTAGCGGTTGATCTGCTCGATGTCGACGCCGCCGCCCCAGCCGCCCCACACGCCCGCGCCGCGCCAGCCCCAGGGGCCGCCGACGCCCCAGTACGGACGCCAGCCCCAGCCGTAGGTGGCCCAGAACGGCGAGCCGTAGAAGGGATCGCCCGCGCCGTAGAAGCTGGTCTGCTTGTCGGTGGCCCGGTCGGTGGCCTGGAACCAGTCGAAGCCCTGCTGCTGGGTCAGCTCGGCGGCCCGGTAGAGCAGGTACTTCTCCACCGTCTCGCGCGAGGTCAGGCTGTTGCCCGAGAAGCTGACCCGCCAATGGGTGCTGTCGACCTTGTAGTCGCGATAGCCGTAGCCGCCGGAGAACTGGCTGGGCGCCGCCGCCTGGTAGGGCGTGGGGGTCGCACAGGCCGCGAGGCCGAGGGTCAGGGCCGCGGCCGCCGCGGCGAACAACAATCGTCTCATAGGCGCAATTCCTCAGGATAGAGGTGTGAAACCCGTCGCCCCGCCCATCCTCTGCGCCGCAGATTTGGGCCTGTCTAGTTCAGCTTGGCAACATGTCGGACCGGTCTGATCCGGGCGGGGCCGATGTCGGGGACCGAGGAGATCTGCACCGAATGGATCACCGCGTCGATCTCGCGCCGCCAGAAGTCCAGGAACCGCTGGATGCGCGGAAAGTCGGGAGCGTGGTCCAGGGTCTGCCAGAGGAAGCTCTGCAGCAGGTCGGGGTGGTCGGGCAGGAAGTAGAGCACCTCGGCCGTGGTCAGCCGCTGGCCCTGGAGCTGCGCCTCCAGGTCGCTCGCCGGCAGATAGATGGCGCTCATGCTCGCCTCCGACTCATCACCGTGGAGATCAGGGTCTCATCGATGATGCACCGGCGACAATAGCCAAGGTTGGCTAAACGCCAGCTGAATCAAATTGTTAGCAACCGCCTGGCGGGGCTGCCAAATTATTGTGCGAGGGCCTGGCCCTTTTCTCGGGCGGCCGCGGCGCTCATATCGGAGGGGCCCAGCCGACGGAGTCCAGATGAGCCATCCAGATCGCATGCCGGCGGTGTTCTTCGGCCACGGCAGCCCGATGACCGCCTTCGAGCCGGACAACCCCTATGTGGCGGCCTGGCGCGATCTCGGCCGCCGCCTGCCCCGGCCCAAGGCGATCCTGGTGATCTCCGGCCACTGGTACGCGCCGGGCGTGGCGGTCACCGCCATGGACCGGCCGCCGACCATCCACGACTTCTACGGCTTTCCCGAGCAGCTCTACCGCTTCCGCTACGAGGTCCCCGGCTCGCCCCGGCTCGCCGCCCGCGCGGCGGAGCTGCTGGCGCCGGTCCAGGTGGCCCAGACCGACCGCTGGGGCCTGGACCACGGGGCCTGGACGGTGCTGATGCACGCCTTCCCCGACGCCGACGTCCCGGTGGTGCAGCTCAGCCTCGACCGGCGGCTGACGCCGGCCGAGCACTATGCCCTGGGCGCCAGGCTGAAGCCGCTGCGTGACGAGGGCGTCCTGGTGATGGGCACCGGCAACATCGTGCACAACCTCAGGATCTACGACCGCTCGGGCCAGGCCCCGCCCAATCCGGTGGCCGAGGGCTTCCGCAGGAAGGTGACGGCGGCGTTCCGCGAGCACGACCACGCCGCCCTGATCGGCGCGCTGGACGATCCGGACGCCCGGCTGGCCGCCCCGACGCCCGACCACTTCCTGCCGGTGCTCTACGTCGCCGCCCTGCAGGGCGAGGACGAGTCGCCGCAGTTCATCACCGAGGTCACCGAAGGCGGCGGCGTGGACATGACCACGGTGGTGCTGGGCGCCGAACGGCTGGCGGCCTAAGGCGGCGCGCGGGCGACGGCCGGACGTCCCAAAGTTCGCAAAGGGCCCTCGCCGCCCAAGGCTGCCCGACGCGGCCTTCGAACCAAACAGACCGCCGGAGCGACTATAGCGTCGAAGGGGCGGCGAGATGCGGCGCGATCCGGGAACAGTGCTGGACGAGTGGCTCGTCGCGTCGGCGAAGACCGGCGGCGAGGTGGCCTTCGGACAGCTCGTGGGCCGCTGGACCCCCCGTCTCCTGCGGCACGCGTCCCGCCTGCTCGGGGACATCGATCAAGCTCAGGATGTCGTGCAGGACGCCTGGGTCGGTGCGGCCCGCGGCCTGCGCCGCCTGGAGGACCCGGCCCGGTTCCCCGCGTGGATGTTTGCGCTGGTGTCCCGCCGCTGCACCGACCGCGTGCGCCGGAACGTCAGGGACCGCAGGCTGGCGGCCCAGGTCGCCGACCTTCGCGGCCCGCCGGCCGAGGCGGACGGGGCGGACCAGCGTCTCGACCTTCGCCACGCCATCGCGGAACTGCCGGTCGAGCAGCGGCTGGTGGTCAGCCTGCACTACGGCGAGGGCTTCGGCATCGACGAGATCGCCGCCGCCCACGGCCTTCCCTCGGGCACGGTGAAGTCGCGCCTGTTCGCGGCCCGCCAGACCCTCAAGGCTTACCTGCAAGGAGACGACCATGACGACCATCGATGACACCATCCGCCAGGCGCTTTCGCCTGACGACCTGCGGGCTTACGAGGAGCTGAGCCGCGCCGAGACCCCGCTGCAGGCGACCATCACGGCGTTCCGCACGCAGCACAGGGTCTTCTCGATCGCCGGCTTCCTGGCCGGGACCGCGTGCCTGGTCTTGGCGGCCTACGCGGTCTGGCGGGCGGCCGAGGCGACGGAGGTGAAGGCCATGCTCGGCTGGGCCGGCGTCGCGGCGTTCGGGTTCTTCTTCATGGGCCTGCTGAAGGTCTGGTTCTGGATGGAGATGCAGAAGAACAGCGTGGTGCGCGAGGTGAAGCGGCTGGAGCTGCAGGTCGCGAGCTTGGTGGCGCTGGCGTCGCGGTCCTAGCGAACCTCAGATTCCCTCGCGCGGGCGAGCTTCGCAGCCCGGACACCAGGGCGAACGCCTCGGCGCGCCGGCTTCAGCCCGCCGCCTGCCCCCCGGTGACGGCGGCGAAGACCGCCCTGCCCAGGGCGCCCGCCAAAAGGACCATGGCGGCCACCGCCTGCACGCCGAAGCCCGGGCCGCGCTTGGCCGGGTCCTTGGCGTAGCTGACCGCGTAGTGAATGCGCGCCAGCACCCAGATCAGCCCGATCCCCGCGGCGACGGCGGCGTTCCAGTACCAGGCGAACAGCCACATCGAGACCAGGAACACCGGCAGCCATTCCAGGGTGTTCATCTGCACCCGGTAGGCGCGCTCGAATTCCGGCGCGCCGGTGATGGCCGGGGCGGGCACGCCGTAAAGGTGGCGGGCGCGGCCGACCCGCATGCCGGTCCACAGATAGACCCCCAGCGCCAGGATGGTGACGATGACCACGAGGTTGTCGATCTGCATGGATGTCTCCTCCGCGATGCGAAGTCTGGCACGGTAACCTTTCGGTAACCATGTTTTTCCAGTCTGCCCCCTCTGGGTGGAGGCGCGTTGAGTCTAGCGGGCCGCACGCTGCGTTCCGCCCAGGAGTTGGTGATGAGCGCTGGCGTCGGCCCCATTCTCGAACGATCGGCCGCGCCCAAGCCGGCCCGGTCCTCCCCCGGACCCTCCGCCGTCCCCGAGACCCTGCGCCTGCCCGAGGACCGCGCCTTCGAGGTGGCCACCATCAACCGGAGGCTGGCGGTGATGGCCCGTCAGGCCGACGCCGCGGCCTCGCGGGCGGTCGAGCGCTGACCAGGGCCAGGAGGGTGTTGAGCAGCACCTCGGCCGGGTCGACCCGCTCGGCGCCCGCCGCCAGGGTCTGGGCCGCCTTCATGGCGCGAAAGCCCGACAGCCGGTTGACCGCGGCCTCGAAGCCGCCCCGCCCCAGGGCGTCGGCGCGCAGGCTGAGGCCGGCGCCCCGGGCCTGCACCGCCCGCATGTTCAGCATCTGGTCCATGTTGCTGCAGATCCCCAGCACCGGACGGCCCTTCAGCAGCGCCTGGGTGGCGGTGGGCGAGCCGCCGTTGCAGACCACCAGGTCCGCCCGCTCGCAGGCCGCGTAGCCGGGAACGAAGTCGGCCACGAACACCGTCTCGTCGTCACCGTAGAGCTCGGCCCGCCCGGCGGTGGCCAGGATCACCGCATAGCCCAGGGCGGTCAGCCAGCCGGTGACGGCGCTGAGCAGCTGGGCCTCGCCCGAGCTGCCCAGGGTCAGATAGGCCATGGGCTTGTCGTCCGGCAGGCTGGCCCACCAGTCCGGCGGCGGGGTCGGCGGCTCCCAGACCAGCGGACCCAGGAAATGCCGGCGCGGGGTCTCCGGGACGTCGGGGAACAGGGCCGGCAGGTCGGCATAGAGGGTCGCGTCGGCCTCGGTGAAGGTACGCCGCACGTCGCGGCCCAGCGCCGGCAGTCCGTGGTGCTCCAGCAGCCTGTCCAAGGGCTCGGCGTGCCAGCGCATGGCCGAGGGCGCCACGAGGCGGAAGGCCAGCTCCGCCAGGGGCGCGGGCCAGCCGCAGAACCGGTCGAGCGCCGGCCGGATCGGGCGCAGCGGCCGGTCGGGGCTCCAGTAGGCGTTGGAGATCGAGACGTAGGGGACCTTGGCCTGGCGCGCGCTGGCCGCCAGCGACAGGCGAAAGTCGCCGACCACCGCCTGGGCCCCGGACGCCTCCAGCAGCGCCAGGTCCTCCTTGAAATAGGCCTCCAGCCGGGTGCGGCTGAACAGCGGCCGTCCGGTCCTGAGGCGCTCGGTGAAGACCTCGGGCGACTGGGCCTGAAGCGGCAGGACCTCCACGCCCGGGGGCGCCCAGGCATGGTAGCGCTCGGGGATGGCCAGGAAGACCTGGCAGCGGTCCTTGGGCAGGCCCGAGGCCAGGGCCAGGGGCCGCGCGGCGTGGGCGAGGGTGGCGCCTTCGCCGATCAGCAGCACGCGCAGGCGCTCGCGACGGGGAGCGGATCGACGGCGTCCGGAAGCGGACGATGCGGGTCTGGAATCTCTGCTCATCACGGCCGGTGCGGGGGCGGCCGCCAAGCTGCCACGATTACGCTCCCCTGGGCAGTCCTGCAGGCGCGGCTCAGCTAGCCGGCGTCGTCCCGCGGGGACGCGGCCTGGCGGGCCAGGGCGCGCAGCTCCTGCTCCAGCGACTGCATCCTGCCCTTCACCGACGTCATCTCGGCGTGCGCCGCGCTGGCGGCGTGGGCCACCGACCTGGCCCGGGCGTCGGCGCGGGCGATGACGCGGGCCACCTTGCTGCTGATCTGCTCGGGGCTGAGCGAGGGATCGCGCGCGGCCTGCTCGATGCTGGTCCTGGCCTCGTCCAGCGCGTCGCGGCGGCTGGAATCGAAGTCCTCGAGCCTGGAATCCAGCACATCCAGCCGCGCCTGCAGGGCGTCGATCCGCTCCTGGATGCGCCGCGCCTGGGTCTCGTGCGCGGTGGAGGGGCAGTTCAGCGCCGCGGAATCGCGCTGGTGCGCCACGGCAGGCGCCGCGGCCAAGCTCCCGGCCGCCAGGGCGAGCAAGAGCAGCTGTCGCATGAGGGCGCCGTCCCCGCTGAGCGCACGTTGGCGAGGCGGCGAGCATGCGCTGCGCCGCCGGAGGCGTCACCTTAACAGTTGGTCATCTTCGACCGGTCGCCGCCGGCCTATTCCGGCGCCTGGATCCGCTGGTCGCGCCTGGCCCGCACCCGAAGGCGCAGGGCGTTCAGCTTGATGAAGCCGCCCGCGTCGCGGTGATCGTAGGCGACCTTGCCTTCCTCGAAGGTGACCAGCTCCTGGTCGTAGAGCGAATAGGGGCTTTCGCGGCCGATGACGGTGACGTTGCCCTTGTAGAGCTTCACCCGCACCCGGCCGGTGACCAGCTCCTGGCTCTTGTCGATGAGCGCCTGCAGCATCTCGCGCTCGGGCGAGAACCAGAAGCCGTTGTAGATCAGCTCCGCGTAGCGGGGCATCAGCTCGTCTTTCAGGTGCCCGGCGTTGCGGTCCAGCGTGATCGACTCGATGCCGCGGTGGGCCCACAGCAGGATGGTCCCCCCCGGGGTCTCGTAGACGCCGCGCGACTTCATGCCGACGTAGCGGTTCTCGACCAGGTCCAGCCGGCCGACGCCGTTGTCGTGGCCGAGCTGATTGAGCCTGGTCAACAGCTCGGCGGGACTCAGCCGCTGGCCGTCGATGGCCACCGGATCGCCGCGCTCGAAGTCCATGGTGATGACCGTCGCCTTGTCGGGGGCGGCCTCGGGCGAAATGGTGCGCTGGTAGACGAATTCGGGCGGCTCGACCGCCGGGTCCTCCAGCACCTTGCCCTCGGACGACGAGTGCAGGAGGTTGGCGTCGACCGAGAAGGGCGCCTCGCCGCGCTTGTCCTTGGCGACGGGGATCTGGTTCTGCTCGGCGAACTCGATCATCGCCTCGCGGCTCTTGAAGTCCCACTCGCGCCAGGGGGCGATGATCCGGATGTCGGGCTCCAGGGCGTAATAGGCGACCTCGTAGCGGACCTGGTCGTTGCCCTTTCCGGTGGACCCGTGGGAGACGGCGTCGGCCCCCACCTTGCGGGCGATCTCGATCTGGCGCTTGGCGATCAGCGGCCGGGCGATCGAGGTGCCGAGCAGGTACTGGCCCTCGTAGAGGGTGTTGGCCCGGAACATCGGGAAGACGTAGTCGCGGACGAACTCCTCGCGCACGTCCTCGATGAAGATGTTCTCCGGCTTGATGCCCAGCATCAGCGCCTTCTTGCGCGCCGGCTCCAGCTCCTCGCCCTGGCCGAGGTCGGCGGTGAAGGTCACCACCTCGCAGCCATAGGTCTCCTGCAGCCACTTCAGGATGATCGAGGTGTCGAGCCCGCCGGAATAGGCGAGGACGACCTTCTTGGGCGCCGCCAGGTCGGCCATCGGGAAATCCTTTTCGAGAGTCGCGCGCCTTAAAGGGCAAGGGGGCGTTGCGATCAAGGGCGCAGGGGCGCAAACCGGCCCGGCGGGGTGAATCCGAAGTTCGCCGGATGATCGCGGCGGCGCTGGCGAACTTCGGATGCGGGTCACTGGCGCAAGTTCGGGAGCAGACGGTGCAGGTCGTTCACGGCGCGCGCATGGCCTGGGGCGAGAACCTCGCCGCCCACCGCCAGGGCGGCATGGCGCACAAGGTGCTGTTCGAGGGCGAGGAAGGCTCGCCCGACAACTTCGTCTGGGTGCTGGCCGACGAGGGCGCCGACTACTATGCGCCGCGCCACCGCCACGCCTGGGACCAGGTGCGCCTGTGCCTGGAGGGCTCGATCCCCATCGGCAAGGACCTGCGCCTCGACGAGGGCGAGGTCGGCTATTTCCCCGAAGGCGTGCCCTATGGCCCCCAGGAAGGCGGTCCCAACCGCAAGACCCTGGTGCTGCAGGTCGGCGGGGCCTCCGGCCTGGGCTATCTCAGCGCCCGGCAGCTGCGCGAGGCCCGCGCCGCGCTGGCGGCGGAGGGGGTATTCGAGGGCGGCGTGTTCCGCCGCGCCCGGGGCGAGGGCAAGGCCAACCTCGACGCCTACGAGGCGATCTGGCGCCATGTCACCGGCCGGCCGATCGACTATCCCAAGCCCCGCTACAAGGCGCCTGTGCTGATGCGGCCCGAAGCCTTCCCATGGCGGGACGATGCGGACGCGGCGGGCGTGCGGCGCCGGCGGCTGGCGAGCTTCCCCGAGCGCGGCCTGGAGCTGGAGTTCCTGGCGCTGGACCCAGGGGCGCGGCTCGAGCTTGGCGCCGCTCCGGCAAGACGTCTGCTCTTCGTCCGCTCGGGATCGGGCCTCTGCGGCGGTGAAGCCTACGAAGCGCTGACGGCCATCCGGGTCGAGCCGGGAGAGACGGCGATCCTCGACGCGCACGAGGCTGGCGAGATCTTCGCCATCACCTTGACCTTGGTGGCGGGCGCGCCCACCTAGACCTCGAAAGTCCGCGTCCCCGCCCGGATTTCGCCTCACATCACCGTCTATAGAACCGCGCCGGCGCGTGTCGCGGCGCCGCAATTGCAGCTGTCGCCGGCAGTGACCCGTTCGAAGCAGGACCCATGACCCCCAGACTCCTGGCCGTTCCGTTGATGTGCCTGGCCCTCTGCCTGGCCTCGCCGGCGCTGGCGCAGGGGTCGTCGGACGCCGCCTTCGAGGACCTGGCGCGGCAATGGGCCCACGTGAACTACGAGATCAAGAATCCCAAGGCCGAGGCCGTCGCCGCGCGCGAACTGGCCGCCCAGGCCGAGGCCGCCGGCCGCAAATGGCCCGGCCGCGCCGAGCCCCTGGCCTGGGAAGCCCTGGCGCTGCTCTGCGAGGCCGACGCCCGCCACAACTTCTCCTCGCTGCAGCTGGTCGGAAAGGCGCACACCCTGCTGGAACAGGCCGCCCGGATCGATCCCAACGCCCTGGGCCCGGGGGTCATCTACGCCAACATCGGCTCGCTGTATTCCGAGCTGCCCGGCTTTCCCGTAAGCTTCGGCGACGCCCGCAAGGCCAAGATCTACCTGGACAAGGCCCTGGCGGCGAACCCGTCGGGACTGGATTCCAACTACTTCTACGGCGACTACCTCTATCGCCAGGGCCAGCCGTCCAAGGCCATCGAGGCGCTGGAGAAGGCGTTGCAGGCGCCCGCCCGGCCGGGACGTCCGCTGGCCGACAGCGGCCGCAAGTGGGAAGCCAACCAGCTGCTCGACAAGATCCGGCGCAAGGAGAAGCTCTCCGACGCCGAAGACAGCCGCCGCAAGCCCGCCTAGCCGCGGGGGCGGCGGCCCGCTAAAGGGTCGGGCCATGAGCGCGCAGGGCGTCATCAGCATCGGCGTGGCCGGGGCCATGGGCCGGATGGGCCGGGCGATCGCTCGCCTCGCGGCCGAGCAGCCGGGTCTCGAGCTCGCGGCCCTGTTCGACCGTCCGGACGCGGCGGGCCAGTTCGTCGACGGCCGCGCACTGACCGACGCCAAGGCTGCGCTCAGCCTATGCGACGTGATCGTCGACTTCTCCACCGGCGCGGCCTCGGCGGGGCTGGCGCGGCTGGCGGGCGGCCACCGCGGCGTGGCCCTGGTGATCGGCTCGACCGGCATGTCCGCGGACGAGGAGCGCACGGTGCGCCAGGCCGCGGAGCGCGTCGCCATCGTCAAGTCGGGCAACTTCTCGCTGGGCGTGAACCTGCTGCTCGGCCTGGTGCGCCAGGCGGCGGCGGCGCTGCCGGCGGCCGACTACGACATCGAGGTGTTCGAGGCCCATCACCGGCGCAAGATCGATGCGCCGTCGGGCACCGGCCTGATGCTGGGCCGCGCGGCGGCCGAGGGCCGGGGCGTGGAGCTGGACCAGGTCTCAGAGCGCGCGCGTGACGGCCTCACCGGCGCCCGGGCGCCCGGCGCCATCGGCTTCTCGGTCATGCGCGGCGGCGGCATCGTCGGCGAGCACAGCGTGGTCTTCGCCGCCGAGGACGAGATCGTCACCCTGTCGCACTCGGCCCGCGACCGCTCGCTGTTCGCCCGCGGCGCCCTTGCGGCGGCCCGCTGGGTCGCGGGCCGTCCCGCCGGCCTCTACGACATGATGGACGTGCTGGGGATGAAGCCCGCCTGATCTAGGGCTTGGCCTTCTTCGGGATCGCCGCGGCTTCCTGGGGAGTCAGGCGGGTGATGCTCTTGATGAAGCAGGGCTCGATGGCGCCGTTTTCGCTGACCTTGAGGTCCAGGTCGATGGGCCGGCAGATCAGGTCCGAGCCCGGCGTCGGGGTCAGCACCAGATGGTTGCCCTCGTAGGGCAGCGAGGCGCAGCGACTGGCCAGGTCAATGCGGTAGAAGGTGTTGACGCCCACCCGCGCATAGATGCGGCGGTCGCCGTCGGGGCGCGTGTTCGACAGCTGGCTGAGCCGGAAGCAGTTGTCGTTGGCGCCCCTGGCGCGGGGCTGGGCCGAGGCGGGATGGACGCAGGCGAGGGCGGCTGCGGCGGCGATCAAGGTCCAAAGGGCGCGATGGGTCATTTCTGGCCTCCTGAGTGGTGTCGCCCCTGCCCCAATCTACAGGTCAGAGCGCGCCGCGCGCCAGCCGGTTCACGCGGGACGTTAGGGCCAGGGCGCGGGCGGCGCGCCGGGGCTGACGCGGGCCACCTGCCGGAAGCCCTGCGCCGGCAGGCCCAGCCGGCGGCGCAGGGCCATGACGCCGAAGCCGATGGCCGCCGCCTGGCCCCGCCAGAGCCGCGCCGGCGACAGGTCCAGCCGCGCCCAGGGCGCGAAGGGGTTGCCCCGGCTGTAGGCCCAGATCTCCAACCGCATGGAGGGGCGGGCGCTCGGCCGGCGGGCGTGGAAGCCGTAGGTGTCGGCGACCACCAGGGTGTTGGCGGGCACGGCGAAGCGCTTGGGCTTGGCCGATCTCAGCCGGGTCATTTCGGGCTTGGCGATGCGGAAGGCGCCGCCGGTCTTGCGGGTCCTGGGGTCGGAGGCGCGGACGCTGAGCCGCCGCTCCCACGCCTCGCGGCGCGGCGTGCGCCGGTGCGAGCCCGGGACATAGGTGAAGGGACCGTCCTCCTCGCCCACGTCCTCCAGGAACAGCCAGGCCTTCATGGTGGGATGGAAGGTGTCGATGTGCATCGAGGTCTGGGGGTCGGTCTGGTCCCCGCCGGTCCGGGTGAAGATGGTCTGGATGAACACCAGGGGCTCGGCGTCGAAGCTCCCGACGTAGCGGGTGAGGCCATGGAACGCCGGGTGGCCCAGGAGCCGCCGGCAGGCCGGCAGCCGGGCCAGCAGGGCGGGCGTCAGGGGGATGCGGCGGGTGATGGCGTCGCCCTCCTTGAACTCTCCGGCCATGGCGGTGAGGCCCGCGACCTCGGCGGTCAGGGCCGAGAAGGCGCCCGGCGCCAGCAGGCCGCGCTTGACCACATAGCCGTCGCGCTCGAAGGCCGCCCGGTCGGCGGCGGGGACCAGGGACTCCAGCTGCCGGCGCCGGCGGGCCGTCATCCGGGCCGCCAGCCGGCCGCGCCAGACCGCGAAGCCGCGGCGGTTCAGCCCCGGGTCGCCCAGGATGGGGTTGGGCCAGAACGACTTCTCGCCGGTGAGCACCTGCGCCAGCCACCAGGGCAGGAGCAGCCATCTCAGCGCCGAGACGACCTTCGAGCTGACCGATGGGAGCTGCATGGCGGTGTTATCCCCGCGGCGGCGGGCAGGGTCCAGCCCTCAGGCCCGGGCCAGCGCCGCGGCGGGTCTGCGGCGGGTGGTCCAGATGGCCAGCACCGCGGCGGCGGCCATCACGACGGCGGCCATGTAGAACGGCGCCCCCTGGGGCAATGGGGCCGCGCGCGAGGCCCCGCCATTGGCGATGGTCACCTGGAAGACGCCGGTGAACAGCATCGGCGCGATGATCTGGGCCAGCGATTGCAGCGAGGAGGTGGCGCCGGCCAGCCGGCCCTGCTCGGTGGGTCCCACCTGGCGGCTCATCAGCGCCGACCACGCCGGTCCGCCGATGGCCCCCAGCGCGGCGAAGGGCACGCCGAACCAGAAGGCCACGCCCGTGGGCGCCATGCCATAGAGGGTGAGCCCCGCCACGGTCAGGGCCGCCCCCAGGATCAGCGAGCGCCGCTCGCCCAGGTGCTGGGTCGCCTTGGCCACCAGGAAGGCCTGGACCACCAGGCCCGCCATGGCCCCGACGGTCATGAAGAGGCCGATGCGGGGCGAGTTCCAGCCGTACCAATGGGCGGCGTAGAGCACGAAGATGTTGTTGGGTCCCAGTTGGGCGAAGGAGAGCAGCAGGCTCACCACCAGCATGCCGGCCAGGGCCGGATAGCTGCGCATCACCCCGTAGAGGGCGCCGATGGGGTTCAGCCGCCACAGCTCGATGGGGGCCCGCCGCTCGCGGGCCAGCGACTCCGGCAGCACGAAGGTCCCGTAGAGGAAGTTCACCAGGCTCAAGCTCGCCGCCGCCCAGAACGGCGCCCGCGGCCCCAGCGCGCCCAGGAAGCCGCCCAGGGCCGGCCCGATCATGAAGCCCACGCTGAAGCCCGCGCCGATCAGGCCGAAGCTGGCGGCGCGCTTCTCGGGCGGAGTGACGTCGGCCAGATAGGCCATGGCCGCCGGGATGCTGCCGGCGCAGGCTCCCGAGATCAGCCGCCCGATCCAGAGCACGCCGAGGTTCGGGGCCAGGGCCATCAGCATGTAGTTCATGCCCATGCCGCAGTTGGAGACCAGGATCACCGGCCGGCGGCCATAGCAGTCCGACAGCGCCCCCTGCACCGGCGAGGCCAGAAGCTGCATCAGCGCCCAGCTCGAGCCGAACAGGCCGACATAGGTGGCCGCGTTGTCCAGCTTGATGTGGCCGACGCTGGCGATCAGCTGCGGCATCACCGGGATGACGATGCCGATGGCCAGGGCGTCCAGCACGATGGTGATGAAGATGAAGAAGGTCGCGGCCTTGCGGACCTGCGGCTGACCCGTCCCCGACTCGCTCAAGCTGTTCCCCTGCGGCTGGCCCAGCCTGACCTGTCCCTTGGCGCCGGGCAAGCGCGGGCGGGTCCTTGCCGGGACGCCCGCCGCGGTCCAATCAGCGCGGTGCGTGACGGGAGGCGGCGATGACCATCCGGGATCTGAAGGGCAGGGGCGCGGTGATCACCGGCGCCGCCTCGGGCATCGGCCTGGCCCTGGCGCGGCGCTGCGCGGCGGAAGGCATGCGGCTGGTGCTGGCGGACTGCGAGGCCGGTCCCCTGCAGGACGCCGCCGCCGAGCTCGGCGCCCCGGCCGTCGTCGCCGACGTCCGCGATCCGGAGAGCCTGGAGGCGCTGGCCCAGGCCGCCGAGCGGTATCTGGACGCCGTCGACCTGGTCTGCGCCAACGCCGGGGTCTCGCGCATGGCGGCGATCGAGCGGCTGACCCGGGAGGACTGGCGCTGGCTGTTCGACGTCAATCTGTTCGGGGTGGTGGAGACCGTGCGCGCCCTCCTGCCCGGGCTGAAGGCCAACCCCTCGGGCGGCCATCTGCTGATCACCGCCTCGCTCTCCAGCCTCTATCCGACCCGCTCGCAGGGGGCCTACGCGGCGACCAAGGCGGCGGTGGCCATGTACGGCGAGACCCTGGCGCTGGAGCTCGAGGCCGAGGGCGCCGAGGTCGGCGTCAGCCTGGTCTGTCCGGGGCCGGTGCGCACCCGGATCGGGACCAGCGCGCGCAATCGCGGCCCGGGCTATCCCGCAGCCCCGACGGCCGCCGGGCCGGACATCCACGAGCAGGCCTTCCGGGCCTCGGTGCGCGAGGGCGACTGGTCGACGCCGGAGGACATCGCCCGCCGGGCGCTGGAGGCGGTGCGGGCCGGCGAGCTCTGGGCCATCACCCACCCCTCGATGATGCAGCCGGTCCGCGCGCGCCACCGCGCCATCGAAGCCGCGTCCGACCGCACGGAACGCCAAGCCTCGCCGGAGCGTTGACCGTCCGCGGGCGCCGAAGCGTGCGCTGAGGGTCTTTGGAGGCGAGTTCGATGGACGAGCAACAGGTCAATGGCGGCGTCAACCAGGGCGTGGGCCGGGTCAAGGAAGCCGCGGGCGCCCTCCTGGGAGACCTGAAGATCGAGGCGCAGGGCCGGGCCCAGCAGATGCGCGGCCAGGCCGAGAGCCTCTACGGCGACACCATGGAGCGGATCACCACCGCCACCACCGAACGTCCGGCCGTGGCGCTCGGGACCGCCCTCGGCATCGGGGTGATCATCGGGATCCTGCTGGCCCGCTGACCGGGTCGCAGGAGCAACCGTCAGCGATGCGCCCGGCGGGTCCTTGGCCTGTGCGCCGGCGCCGGCCCCGGCTTGGCCGCGGGCGTGGCGGCCGTCTTCGGGCAGGGATAGGCGTCCACGCCGCCGCCGATGATCACGGCGGGCGCGGGGAAGTCCTTGCGCTCGGGATGGGCCGCCACCTGCAGGCGCAGGATCGCCACCAGGTCCTGGGCCACCATGTTGTCGCCCGGACAGAACAGAGGGGTCATCTTGCCCCCGTTGTCGGCCCCGTGGATGATCTCCGCCGCCTGGATGGTGGCGTGGACATAGGTGTCGCAGACCGCCTGGGAGATCGGCGACGGGTCGGCGCAGGTGTCGAACAGGTCCTGGGCCGTGGTGATGCCCTTGGGCGCGTCGGCCTCGGCCACCGGGGCGAAGGTCAGGGCCGCCCCGAAGGCCAGGCGCAAGACCAGTCGTTTGATCATGGACGTCTCCGCAGGACACCGCTGGCGCGCGGCGGTCGCCTCTGGCTATTAGGCGACCACGCCGGATGAGGCGAGCGCGATGGATTGCAGTAAAGGCGCGTCAAAACGCGGCGGCTTGATGGCCGCCCTGGCGTGGGGCGGGCTTGCAGTGGCGCTCTGGGCCTGCGGCCTGTCGGCCTCCGCCAGGGGCCTGCCCGCGGCGGGGGCGCCGCTGTTCGTCGGATTCTACGACGCCTGGGACCAGTCCGACCTGCCGGCCCTGCCGCGCCAGCTGGCGGGCCTGGACGTCTTCGCCCCGCGCTGGGTGACCATCCGGGGCGCCCAGGGCCAGGTGGTGGTCGAGCCGGACAACGGCGCCGGCCCCATCGCCGCCCGGGCCGCGCCGCGGCTGAAGCTGATGCCGCTGATCTCCAACGCCCACGACGACATCTGGGACCAGCCGGCCGCCGACGCCGTCACCCTGGACCCCGCCGCCCGCAAGGCCTTCCTGGCCAGGCTGGCGCAGCTGGCCAAGGCGAGGGGATTCGCCGGCTACATCTTCGACTTCGAGAACATGTCGCCGCGCGCCGACGCGGCCTATCCGGCGCTGCTGGCCGCCGCCCGCGCGGCGTTCTCGCCCGTGGGGCTGCAGGCGTGGGCGACGGTCCAGCCCGGTCCGGACGAGCCGTTCAAGGCCCTGGCCGCCTCGGGAGACGCCGCGGTGCTGATGGCCTACGACGAGTGCTGGGCCACCTCCAACGCCGGCCCCATCGCAGGGGCCGACTGGCTGCGCCGGCTGCTGGCCGACCGCCTCTCGGGCGTCGATCCGCGCCATGTGGTCGTCGCCCTGGCGGCCTATGGCTACGACTGGCCCGACGGCCGGCCCGGCCAGCCGATCGGCGCGGCGGCGGCCATCCGCCTGGCCGCCCGGATGAAGGCCCCGCTGCGCCGCGATCCGGCCTCGCAGAACGTGCACTTCGCCTATGCCGGCGCCGACGGGCTGAGCCACCAGGTCTGGTTCCTCGACGCCCGCGCCTTCGCCGCCGACCGGGCCGTGGCGGCGGCGTGGCGGCCGCGCGGCTATGCGCTCTGGCGGCTGGGCCTGGAGGATCCGGCGATCTGGAGCCTGCCTCCTGCGTCCCCGGCGGACACCTCGCGCGTCACGCCTTCAGGCCCCCCGCCGCATCCCTGCGATCTGCTGAAGCCGGCGGGCCCGGCCTGAGCCGGCTCAGCGGCCGACACCGAAGGTGTAGGTCAGGGCGATCCCGCCCGAGAACTGGTCGCGCTTGCCGGCGACCTTGACGATCGGGCTGTCGGCGAGGTCGTTGGTCAGCCGGTGATAGCCGATGTCGCCGATCACCCTGAAGCCGCCGAGCAGGCGATAGCCGAGGGCCGCCTCGGCGCCGGTATAGCGCCGCCCGCCTCGAGGATTGTAGACGGTGTCGATCAGCGGCGAGGCGGCCGCCTCCTGCGGCGTCACCTGGAAGTAGCTGTCCATGTAGCGGGTGTCGCCGTAGCCGATGCGCGGACCGATGGACGCCTCCCAGCGCGAGCCGGTGTAGATCAGGTCGACGCCCGCGTCGCCGACCCAGCCGCGGTCGCCGATCACGCCCCGCCGGGCCTCGACGCGGCCGCGCAGCCAGTGGGCCGGCCAGAGGTTGAGGAACACGCCGGGCTCGACGGCCCAGTTCACCGTGTCCAGGCCGGCCAGGTCGCCGCTGTCGCCCCGCGCATAGCGGAAGCGGACCACCGGCCCGAAGTCGACGTAGCGGTTCGCCAGCAGCGCCAGGGAGCTGCCGTCGTCGGGCGGAGTGAAGCGGTAGACGCTGTCGGCCCGGCGCAGGCTGAACATCGGGGTGGGCGCCAGGACGTCGTGCCCGGCCCCCTCGTAGGGCGGGTTCGCCGACACCCGCGCGCCCAGGGTGACGATCCACCCCTCGGCCAGGGAAACGCCAGGAACCAGGGCCGCCGCCAGCGCGGCCGTGGCCATCAATGTCCGCTTGCTCTGCACGTCACCCGCCTCCGCTAGGTCGCCACATCGCTGCGGAAAACACAGCGGCGGCGCGGCCGTTCCCTGCGGCGGCCAGGCGCGGTGGACCCCCGGACCCGTCCCTTCGCCCGGCGAAAGGGATCGACGCCGCGATCTCTGCGTTCCGGCTTAGCCAAGGTCGGAGCCCTCCAATGCAATCCTTATCCCGGACGCTGCCCGACAAGATCGTCGCCATGCAAGGCGTGGCTCGCGACCTGAGCGCCCATGCCGCCCGCCTGGCCGAGCCGGTCTCCCGGTCCCTGCCCGGAAAGTTCGTCGCCATGCGCGGCGCGACCCACGACCTCACCGCCAACACGACGCATCTGGCCCAGCGCGAGTTCGATCGCGCCAGGGATCTCGGCGAGGCGCTTCAGCGGCGGTTCGAACGCGACCTGGGGCGCGATCGCCGCTCGGCGCGCTATCCGCTGGCCGTCTCGGCGTTCGTCCTGGGCGCGGCCATCGGCGGCGCCTTGCTGGCCAGCCCGCGCGTGCGAGAGGGCCTTCGCCGGGGCTGGAACTCTCTGCGCCGTCCCCGGCCCAGCCAGGCCGTGCGCCGGGGCGACGGCGCCGACGGCCCCTCCGTCCCGGCGGCATCGGCGTCCAAGCCGCCGCACGAGCGCCAGGAAGACCTGCTGGACGAAGGGCTGGAGGAAAGCTTCCCGGCCAGCGATCCGGTGAGCGTCAAACGGATCACCTGACCCGCCCCCAGCGCCCTGACGCCGAGCGGCGCCGCCGCCGCGGACATCCGGTCCGCAGCCTCGTCATGGCGATGTCGGCCGCGTTCGTGACCGTCCTGGTGCTGGCCTGGCTCAAGAGCCCCGACCCGGCCCTCGCCACCCGACCCTCGTCGGCGCCGGCCGTCGAACCGGCGGACTGCGGGCGACCCGGCGGCTGGGCGCAAGCCGCGCAGGCCAACGCGGCCTCCCTGGACACGCTCTCCTGGCCCCTGTCGGGCCGGGACCAGCTGGGATGGGAGATCTACGAGCCGCTGGCCGAGCAGCAGGTGGCCTCCAGCTGCCCCGCCGACAGCCCGGCCTTCGCGGTCGCGCTCGAGCGCTGGCAGGCGGCGCACGGGCTCCCGGCCAGCGGGCGGATGGACGCCGAGAGCTTCGAGACGATGTGGATCGCGATGCTGCGCCGGCGCCCGTTCGTGCAGGCGATGCGCCTTGGCTGCCCCCCGCCCGCGGCCGCGAGCCAACTGGAACTGGCGCGGCCCGAGGAGACCTACGGCCGCCAGCCGACGATCATGGCCAGGCGGGAGGCGCTTGCGGCCTACCGGAGCATGCTCGCCGCCGCGCGGGCCGAGGTCCCGGCCATCCGAAGCGATCCCGAGGCCCTGACCATCGTCTCCGCCTTCCGCGCCCCGCAGGCCGATGGCGGCGACTGTCCCGCGGGCCAGGCCTGCTTCAACCTGACCCGCGCCGCCTGCTCGGTCCACCGCACCGGACGGGCTTTCGATCTCTATCTTGGCGCGGCCCCCGGACGCGACCCCACCTCGACGGCCGACGACAACCGGCTCTACCAGGCGCGCACGCCGGCCTACCGCTGGCTGGTGCGTCACGCCGCCCAGTTCGGCTTCCTGCCCTACGCCTATGAGCCGTGGCACTGGGAATGGACGGCGCCGCCGTCGGGATGATCCGGATCAGGCCCGGTCGAGCGTGAGCTCGGCGACCTGGCGCTCGTCGTCCCAGATCTCCACCGACTGGTAGTGGGTCGAGCTTTCCAGGTGGCGCAGGGCGAAGGCGCGCGCGCCCTCGTCGTCACGTGATTCCACGGTCAGCAACGTGGGCACGGCGTAGCGGCCGTCTCGCACATAGAGCGTGTAGGTGGTCACGGGCGCTCCAAGACGGAAGCCGGGCTTCCTGGCCGGCCCGGGGGCGCCGACAGGGAATCCTATAATACTCGCCAAGCTTAGCCGCTAGCAAAAATGCCCGTGTCGGGTCCTCGACGCTACAGTCAAGGTAAAGCTCCAATTATCCATCCGATCTGGATACATCGGCGCCCGGCGAATGCTGAAGAGCCCTGCCGGGCCGATCAATAGAGATCGGGCGAGGGACGCGGGGCGGCGGGCTCGGCCTGGGGCTCGGGCGCGCCGGAGCGGGAGGTCATGCCCGCGGCGGCTGCGTCGGCGTGGACCTGGGCGTCGGCCGGGCTGGTCTGGGACTACGCGGCGGGGGGCGAGGCCGCGGACGCCGCCCCGCCGGGCTTGGCCCGCGCCTGCTGGGCGGCCGCATGCACGCGGGCGGCGCCGGCCACGGCCTGGGCGTCGCCCGGCGGCCCCGCGGGCGCCGCCCTCTGCGCGCCGGGCTGCGGCGAGGGCTCCTGGAGCCCCGTCGGGGGGCTGGAGAGCTGGGACGGCGGGGCGGGCGCCGAGTAGGTGACGATGGCGCTGGCGGGCGCGGCGGCGGCCGGCGGCGGAGGCGCCGCGGCGAGGGGCCGGACCATGCCGCGGACGTCGGCGTGCAGCAGCGCGAAGACCGCCAGGCCGGCGCCCAGCAGAAAGCCCAGCAGCGTCCAGCCCACCGAGTCGAACCCCCCGGCGTGCTTGGCGACGGCCAGGCGGCGGGGCACGGCTAGGCGCCCTGGCCGGACCGGGAAGGTCCGCCGCAGAGGTCGGGAAGCCGTCGATCTGGTCGGGCGGCGTGCTGCACGCCGCCACGATACGCTGCGGTCCGGGCCGCCGGAAGGCTTTGCCGCTTGGCGGGCGAGTGGCGCGGGGGACGCCGGCGGCCGGTCAGGGCGCCGGCGGGGCGGCCTCCCGCGAGATCAGCTCCAGCGAGCAGGCCTCGCACAGGCCCGTGTCGTAGAAGGCGTCGCGGTGCTCCAGGCTCGGGACCTCGGAACAGATCAGGCACAGCAGCCCCTGGCGGACGGCGGTCTCGCGCCAGTTCAGCTGAGGATCGAAGGAACTGACAGGAGTGGCGGGCATCGTGCGGCTCCTTGCCCCTGGCGTGCTGGAACCCTCGTCCCGCAAAAGCCGCGCGGGCCCAAATCACGATTTCGGCAAGGCTGTGGCGGCGGTGTGACGGAGCCGGCTAACCGCCGGTGCGGGCGCGCGAGGTCATGCCGGCGGCGGCGGCGTCCTCGCGGGTCTGCTCGTCCGGGCTGGGAGTCCTGGCGGACCTGGCGGGCCTGGCGGCGACGGCGGGCGCGGGGGCGGCGGGGCCGGCCGAGGGCGCCGGCGCGGCCGGCTGCGGGTGGGGCAGGATCGGGCCGGCCAGCGGCGGGGGCGAGGCCTCGGGGATCGGGGGCGCGTGATAGGTCACCACCGCCGCGGCCGGCGCCGCGGGCGCGGGCAGGGCCACATGCGACGGTTGCGGGCGGGTGGCGAAGATGATGGCGGCGAGGGTCGCCCCGACGCCCGCCAGGAAGCCGACGAGGAACCAGCCGACGCCGACGCTGCGACTAGCCATGATGCTGGAACTCCCGGGCTACCCCTGCCAGCGCCGCACGGGCCCCACGTCGACGTGGACGAAGCGACCGGGATAGTAGCCGACCCCGCCGCGGGCCAGGTCGAGCGCCGCCAGATGCAGCCGGTCGGTGTCGACGTCCTCGAGCACGATGTCGATCGCCATGCCGTCCATGTGCAGGCTGTGCCGGGCCACCTCGGCGCTCTGTTCGCGCAACATGGCGTTGGTCTGGGGCGAGCGGTAGCCGCTGATCACCTGGAAGCGCGAGCGCGATCCCACCTTGGTCCGCAGGTCCGTGATCAGGTCCAGCAGCGCGGGCTCGATCGGATGCACCTCGCCGGTGCGGAAGTCGCGCAGCACGTTGTTCACCGCCTGCAGGGCGTCGGGCACGTACTGGCCGTTCTCCCAATAGACCGCGTCCAGGGTCTCGTCGGTGTGCAGGTTCTTCAGGGTGATGTTGCGCGGACCGAAGGAGATCCGTTCCATTTCGGGATGGATGGCCTGGTGCTCGAGCGTCAGCCCGGCCGAGTGGCGGCCGTGGCGCAGGCTGGCGGGCTGCGGCACGTGGCGGCCCTCGCCGTGGCGTCCGGCCATGTGGCCCGGCGCCTTGCCCCGCGCCAGCCGATGCGCCGCCTCCGCCGCCAGCGGCGCGCCGAGGGCCACGCCGGCGCCGAACCCCATCGCCAAAAACCTGCGTCGATCGAACATCCGCGGGCCCCCCGGCTTCGCCAAGCCAACTCTGGCGCCTTTGCAAGGGCAAGGCCAGAGAGGCTCTCCTGGCTGGGGAATCGGAGCGGATCAGGCGGTCTGGCCGGCGGCGTCGGCGGTGCGCAGCCGGGTCATCAGCTCCTCGTCCCAGCCATAGGGGTCGTCGCGGAAGTTCATCATGCCGTCGGTGCCCATGTAGGCGGTCCAGTAGAGCAGGTAGACCGAGATCGGCTGGGGCAGGGGCGCGCGGATGGTCTTGCCGGAGGCGATGGCCGCGTCGATGGCGTCCGGCGTCCAGGTCGGATCGCCCTGCATGACCAGCAGCGCCAGGTCGTGCGGCTTCTGCAGGCGCACGCAGCCGTGGCTGGCCAGCCGGCCGGTGCGGCTGAACAGCCCCCGCGAGGGGGTGTCGTGCAGATAGACGCCGTAGTTGTTGGGGAAGTCGAACTTGATGCGGCCGAGCGCGCTGGTGTCGCCGGCCCGCTGCTGCAGCCGGGTCCCGTCGCCGTCCTTGACCACGATGAAGTCGTGGGCGCGCAGATAGCCGGGGTGCGCCCGCTCCTTGGGCCACAGCTCCTTGGCCGCGATCGAGGAGGGCACGTTCCAGGGCGGGTTCAGCACGATGCTCTCGATCTTGGACGTCAGCATGGGCGTTTCGTCGCCCGGCCGGCCGGTCACCGCGCGCATGGACAGCACCGGCGTGTCGGCGTGGAACACGGTCAGGATCGCGGCGGCGACATTGACCTGGATGCGGTCGGTGGGCAGCTCGGCCGGCAGCCAGCGCCAGCGCTCCATGTTGGCCAGGATCTGGCCGATGCGCTCGTCCACCGAGACGTTGAGCGCCGTCAGGGTCTGGCCGGAGACGACGCCGTTGTCCTCCAGGCCGTAGCGCCGCTGGGCGCGCTTGACCGCCTCGACCAGGGCCGGATCGTAGGTCTGGTCGCCGGAGGCCTGCACCTGCGGGTCCTCGGCCGCCATCCGCGCGCGCAGCTCCAGCACCCGCGGGCTGGTGACGCCGGGCGTCAGGGCCGGGCCCTCGGAGATCGGCTGCCAGCCGCCCTTGGCCGCGATGGACCGGTAGATCTCCAGGCCCTGGCGCAGGCCCTCGTAGCCGGTGTAGGGCGGCGGCAGGCCCTCGATCCAGGACTTCAGCTGGTCCTGCTGGACCGCCTGCACGAAGTCCGGGGCCGGATCGTAGGGCCGCGGCCTCAGGCCCCAGTCGTCGAGGAAGGCCGCCAGCGGCAGGCGGCCGGAATGCACGGCGCGGGCGTAGTCCAGCGTGCGGGCGATCAGCTGCACCTGGCCGCTCTGGCGCACCTGGGGATCGCGCGAGTTCAGAAGGGCGTGCAGCCCCGCCGGCGCATAGGTGCGCGGATCGAGGCCCTGGCTGTCGGCGTCGGCCAGGGTCTGCTCGAGCAGGGAGACCTGGTCGGCCGAAAGGCTCAGCGACATGGGCGAGATGGTCTGGAGCGACGGCCCCGGACGGCCGCCCGGGGTCTGGCCCAGAGCGGGTCCGCCGCTCGAGGCGACGAACAGGGCCCCGCTCATCGCCGCGGCGATCACCGCGGCCGCCACTACGCTCAGGCCTCTCCTCAACGCCACAATCCCCTCGCTCGCGCTCGGCCGTCAGGCGGCGCGTTCCTGCAACGGGCCTCGAACCGACCCTGACGGTCAAGCCCTAACCCGCAAAGCGCGAACGCAAACAGGCCCGCTGGCGATCCATCGAACCGCCGCGACTCTCTGGCGCGTCCGCGCCGGGATTGCTCTAGCACGGACAGAGGCTTTGACTTCGGGCCTTGGCTGTTGGACATCTGGGCCGTCCCCGGCCGAGCCGCGGGACGTTCCACCCGGCCGTGGACCTTGGGGCCCGCCGCGGCCGAGCTTGCCCGGCCCCCGAAGGCGCAGTGCGGGTCATCCTGGGACATCGGCTGTGTGGGCGTCCGGAGCGCCGGCCATGAGCGACGGCGGCATGGCGGCGAGGTGGCGGCCCTGGCCCGTGGCCGCGATCGCGGGCGCCGCGGCGCTGCTGATCGCCGGCGTGCTGATGGGCCTGGTCAGCGAAGCCAGCTACCGCAGCCAGCGGCTGCACGAGACGGCGGTGCAGGCCGACATCCTGGCCGCGAGCCTGGCCGCGCCCCTGGCCTTCGACGACCGCCAGGCCGCCCAGGAATATGTCGACGCCCTGAACGCCAACGCCGACCTGCAGGCGGCCGGCGTCTACAACGAGACCGGCGCGCTGACCGCCCAGTTCGGGCGCGGCCGGGCGCGGCCCCCGGCCCGGGCGCCGCCCCTGAAGCAGTCCTACCGCCAAGGGCGCGCCGAGGTGGTCGTCCCGGTGACCCAGGGCGGATCGAGGCTGGGCTCGGTCTATCTGCGCACCAACGTCGACCCGATGTACGCCGCGCTGGTGCGCCACACCGGCGTGACGCTGCTGGTGGCCATGGCCTTCCTGTTCGTGGTGGTGCTGGGCCAGGCCCAGGCGACGCTGCGGCGGGCCAATCGGGAGCTGGCGGCCCGGGCCGAGGAGCTGTCGGACGCCAACCGCGAGCTGCAGGTCCAGATGGAGGAGCGCGAACGGGCCGAGGACGCCCTGCGGCAGAGCCAGAAGATGGAGGCCATCGGCCAGCTGACCGGCGGCGTGGCCCACGACTTCAACAACATCCTGATGGTCGCTTCCTCGGGCCTGGACCTGCTGGACCGCACCTCCGATCCGGACCGGCGCCAGAGCCTGAAGGACGGCATCCGACAGGCCGTCGACCGCGGCGCCAGCCTGACCCGCCAGCTGCTGGCCATCTCGCGCCGCACCGCCCTGCAGCCCCAGGTGATCGACCTGAAGGGCCAGATCGAGGGCATGCGGGTGCTGCTGGACCGCTCGCTGCGCGAGGACATCTCGGTGGCGCTGGACCTGGAGGACGACCTCTGGCCGGTGGAGGTCGATCCCAGCCAGCTGGAGGTGGCGCTGCTGAACATCGCGGTCAACGCGCGCGACGCCATGCCCAACGGCGGCCTCATCATCGTGCGGGGCCGCAACGTCGAGGGCCTCACCGACGGCGAGCTCGACGGGGACTAGGTGCACCTGTCGATCATCGACGAAGGCCAGGGCATGCCGCGCGAGACCCTGCGCCGCATCTTCGAGCCCTTCTTCACCACCAAGGGCGTGGGCAAGGGCACCGGCCTGGGGCTGGCCCAGGTCTACGGCTTCACCCGCGCCTCGGGCGGCGACGTGCGGGTCGACAGCGAGCCGGGGCGCGGGGCCACGGTCAGCCTCTATCTGCCGCGCAGCGCCAAGGCCCTGGCGCCGGTCGCCCGCAAGGGCGCCGACACGCCCAAGCCCTCCCAGCGCGGCGAGCGGAACGGCCGGGTGCTGCTTGTCGAGGACGAGGACAGCGTCGCCACCCTGGTGGGCGAGATGCTGCAGGAGCTGGGCTACGAGGTCCTGCGCGCGGCCTCCGCGGCGGCGGCGCTGCGGGCGCTGGAGGCCGAGCGCGAGTTCGTGCTGGTGTTCTCCGACATGGTGATGCCCGGGCGGGAGAGCGGCATGGATCTGGCCCGCGAGGTGTCCAAGCGCCGTCCCGACCTGCCGGTGGTGCTGACCACCGGCTTCTCCGAAGCGGCCGCCCAGGCCCGCGAGCAGGGCTTCCGACTGTTGATGAAGCCCTATCGCATCGAGGCCCTGGCCACCGCCCTGGAGGCGGCGCGGCGGCAGCGGCGCAGCTCGGCCGCCGCGGAATAACCCAGCGCAGCCCACCGCTCGCGGGCCCCTTTCCGTCGGCGTTTCGCCAGGCCCGGTCCGGCGGGAACGTTCCGCGGGCGCGGCCGTTTCATGGCCCAGCTTGCGGCAAAATGAGCCCCTCGCTCGCATCGCCGCATCGCCCCGCCAGGTCAGGAGATAGGCGACGGAATGTCGGCTGCAGAGCTTGCCCCACCCATCCCGCAACCGGTCTCGACCGGCGTGCCCAACCTGGACGAGGTGCTGGCCGGAGGCTACGTGGCCAAGCGGCTGCACCTGATCGAAGGCCAGCCCGGCACCGGCAAGACCACCCTCGGCCTGCAGTTCCTGATGGCCGGCCGCGACGCCGGCGAGCGCGGGCTCTACGTCACCCTGTCGGAGAGCCGCGAGGAACTGCTGCAGGCGGCCGCCAGCCACGGCTGGTCGCTGGACGGCATCGACCTGTGCGAGCTGTTCCCGCCCGAGCTGACCATGGACCCGTCGCACGAGCAGACGGTGGTCTATTCCTCCGATCTCGAGCTCGGCGAGACGATCCGCGGCGTGATGGCCGAGATCGACCGGGTGAAGCCGACCCGGCTGGTGTTCGACAGCGCCGCCGAGATCCGCCTGCTGTCCCAGACCCCGCTGCGCTACCGCCGCCAGATCCTGGCGCTGAAGCACCTGATCGCCCAGATCGGCTGCACCGCGCTGCTGCTGGACGACCTGACAGAGCAGCAGGACGAGACCAGCCTGCACAGCCTGGCCCACGGGGTCATCCATCTGGAGCAGATCGCCATCCAGTACGGCGCCGAGCGCCGGCGCCTCCGGGTCTCCAAGCTGCGCGGGCGGCGCTTCCGCGGCGGCTACCACGACCTGGCGCTCCGCGAGGGCGGCATGGTGATCTTCCCGCGCCTGACCGCCGACGAGCAGGGCCCGGTCATCGAGGGCGAGCCGGCCTCCAGCGGGGTGCCCGAGCTGGACGTGCTCCTGGGCGGCGGGCTGGACCGGGGCACCTCGAGCCTGATCCTGGGGCCTTCGGGCTCGGGCAAATCGACCCTGACGCTGCAGTGGGTCTATTCGGCCCTCAAGCGCGGCGAGCAGGTGCTGATGGTCTGTTTCGACGAGACCCTGCGGGTGATGCTGCGGCGGGCCTCGGGCATCGGCATGGACCTCTTGCCGTTCATCGAGGGCGGCTCGCTGCACGTGGAGCAGGTCGATCCGGCCGAACTGACGCCGGGCGAGCTCAGCGGCATCGTGCGGCGGCACGTGGAGGCGGGGGCGGGCGTCGTGGTGCTGGATTCCCTGTCCGGCTACCAGAACGCCATGCCCGAGGAGGTCTTCCTCACCCTGCAGATGCACGAGCTTCTGAGCTACCTGGGCCACCGGGGCGTGCTGACCATCCTGATTCTGGCCCAGCACGGGCTGATGGGGCCGATGCAGACCACGGTGGACCTCACCTACATCTCCGACACGGTGCTCCTGCTGCGGTTCTTCGAGGCGGCCGGCGAGATCCGGCGGGCGCTGTCGGTGCTGAAGAAGCGCACCGGCGGGCACGAGTCCTTCATCCGCGAACTGCGCATCGACAAGAACGGCGTGCAGGTCGGCCCGGCGCTCGAGCAGTTCCAGGGGGTGCTGACCGGCGTTCCCACCTACTCCGGCGGCGCCTCGACGCTGCTGAGGACGCGCGGACATGGGGGGTAACGGGGAGTCGGGACGGCTCCTGATCCTGGCGCCGAGCGGCCGGGATGCCTCCGTCATCGCCTCGCTCTTGTCACCGGCGGGCATCGAGTCCGAGGTGATCGCCGACTTCGCCGCCGCCGCCCACAAGGCGCCGGCCGCGGCCGGGCTGGTGGTCGCCGAGGAGGCGTTCCAGCGGCAGGACAGCGCGCCGCTGCTCGACTGGATCGCGGCCCAGCCGCCCTGGTCGGATTTCCCGATCATCCTGCTGCGCGCCCGCGGCTCGGCCGAGGCGCCCTGGACCCAGCGCCTGCTGGACCGACTGGGCAATGTGACGGTGCTGGAGCGGCCGCTGCATCCGGTGACCCTGATCGCCTCGGCCCGCTCGGCCGACCGGGCGCGCGGACGCCAGCGCGAGGCCGAGCACGCCGCCGACTTCAT
>JANWHQ010000047.1 GCA_025450315.1 Caulobacteraceae bacterium | reverse complement strand
AGGCCAGGCGCAGGCGCCCCGGCGCCCCGCCCGCCTTGACCCCTGTCCCGTCCGCCGCCATGCCCCGGCCCTCCTCGATCGGAGCAGGGCTAAAGGTGTTCGGCCCAAGCTTTTGTGACAGCGGCCCCGCCGACCGGCCGGCGGCGCGACTCCTGCGGCGCTGGCTTTATGCTGCGTCGCACTATATGAGGCGGCCATTCCCACAGCCGCATTGAGCGGCGCGGCCGTTTCGCGACCGCCGCCTTCCCCGAACGCGATTCATCATGTCCCTGCGCAACATCGCCATCATCGCCCACGTCGATCACGGCAAGACCACCCTGGTGGACCGGCTGCTCGCCCAGTCGGGCGCCTTCCGGGCCAACGAGGCCACTGTGGACCGGGCGATGGACTCCAATCCCCAGGAGCGGGAACGGGGCATCACCATCCTGGCCAAGTGCACCTCGGTGGTGTGGACCGGCAAGGACGGCGTCGAGACGCGGATCAACATCATCGACACGCCCGGCCACGCCGACTTCGGCGGCGAGGTGGAGCGCATCCTGGGCATGGTGGACGGCTGCCTGCTGCTGGTCGACGCCGAGGAAGGCGTGATGCCGCAGACCAAGTTCGTGCTCGGCAAGGCGCTGAAGCTCGGCCTTCGTCCGATCCTCGTGCTGAACAAGGTCGACCGCCCGCACGCCAATCCCGACAAGGTCCACAACGAGACCTTCGACCTGTTCGCCGCCATCGGCGCCACCGACGAGCAGCTTGACTTCCCACACGTCTACGCCTCGGCCAAGCAGGGCTGGGCGGTCACCGACATGAACGACGCCCAGGAGAACCTGGCGCCGCTGTTCGAGACCATCATCGCCCACGTGCCCGAGCCCAGGGCCGAGCACCACGAGAACGAGCCGGCGCGCCTGTTGGCCGTGCTGATGGAAGCCGATCCCTATCTGGGCCGGCTGCTGACCGGCCGGGTGGAGTCGGGCCGGTTCACCCCCAACATGGCGGTGCACGCCCTCTCGCCGGACGGGCAGGAGGTCGAGCGCGGCCGGATCTCCAAGGTGCTGGCCTTCCGCGGGCTGAAGCGGGTTCCCGTCGACGTCGCCGAAGCCGGCGACCTGATCGCCATCGCCGGCCTGTCCAAGGCGACGGTGGCCGACACCGTCTGCGCGATGGAGGTCGCCACGGCCCTGCCGGCGCAGCCGATCGATCCGCCGACCATCGCCATCACCGTCTCGGTGAACGACTCGCCGCTCGCCGGCCGCGACGGCGACAAGGTTCAGTCGCGGGTGATCCGCGAACGGCTGCTCCGGGAAGCCGAGAGCAACGTGGCCGTGAAGATCGCCGAAACCGCCGACAAGGACGCCTTCGAGGTGGCCGGCCGCGGCGAACTGCAACTGGGCGTGCTGATCGAGACCATGCGCCGCGAAGGCTTCGAGGTGTCGATCTCCCGCCCTCGGGTGGTCTATCGCGCCGATCCGGACACCGGCCAGCGGCTGGAGCCGATCGAGGAGGTGGTGATCGACCTCGACGATGAATTCTCCGGCGTGGTGATCGAGAAGCTCTCGGCCCGCAAGGCCGAGATGAAGGACATGCGCCCCGCCGGCGCGGGCAAGACGCGCCTGACCTTCCACTCCCCGTCGCGCTCGCTGATCGGCTACCACGGCGAATTCCTCACCGACACCCGCGGCTCGGGCGTGATGAACCGCGTGTTCCACGCCTACGAGCCCTATCGCGGCGCCATCGAGGGACGACGCAACGGCGTCCTGGTCTCCAACTCCGACGGCGAGACCTCGGCCTATGCGCTGTGGAACCTCGAGGAGCGCGGCGTGATGTTCGTCGGCGCCGGCGAGAAGACCTACCAGGGCATGGTCATCGGCGAGAATTCCCGTCCGGACGACATGGACGTCAACCCGATGAAGGCCAAGCAGCTCACCAACATCCGCTCGGCCGGCAAGGACGAGGCGATCCGCCTCACCCCCCCGCGCCGACCGACTCTCGAACAGGCGATCGCCTATGTGGAAGAGGACGAGCTGGTGGAAGTCACGCCCAAGGCCATCCGCCTGCGCAAGAAGGTGCTGAACCCCAGTTTCCGCAAGAAGCGGATCAAGGAAGACGCCTGACGCTTACATCGGCAAACCGGACGTGATCGGCCGCAAGGCCCGCGCCGGGTGTTCAGCCCTGCCGTGGCCGCGCTATAGGACGGATGAAGCAACAGGGTCGGGTTGGGGCGGAATGGCGTCGGATCGAGTGCTTTCGTTGTTCTTCCGCCGGGGCAAGACCCGGGCGAATGACCTGGGTCGCATGACCCTGGGCGAGCTGGTCGTCGCCTACGCCACCTATCCGTCGGTTCTGCTCTACGCCGCTCTGGCGATCGGCTGCGCGGTGGGCTCGGCGGCGCTGGGCGCGGCCAGGGAGCCGGTGAGGATCGGCGCCACGCTCCTGGCGACCCTCGCCCTCTTCCCCTTCGTCGAATACGCCGTTCACCGGTTCGTGCTGCACAACCGCGCCCTCTACAAGAGCCCCCTGACCGCCGACGTCTGGAAGCGGATCCACTACGACCACCACCAGGATCCCAACCGCCTGGACGTCCTGTTCGGCTCGCCCTCCAACACCCTGCTGGCCGTGTTCGCGCCTTCGCTGCCGGTGGGCTATGCGATCGGCGGCTGGAGCGCGGCCCTGGCCTCGGCGGCCCTGGCGCTGGTGCTGTTCGCCTTCTACGAATTCTGCCACTGCGTGCAGCACCTGAACTATACCCCCCGGCTCGCCTGGCTGCGGGGGATCAAGAAGCACCACATGGCGCATCACTTCCACAACGAGACCGGCAACTTCGGCATCACCTCCAGCCTGGTCGACCGGCTGGTCGGCACTCACTACGAGGACGGCCAGACCCGCCCGCGCAGTCCGCACGTCTACGACCTGGGCTACGACGCCGCCGAGGCCGCCCGTTATCCCTGGGTCGCCGAGCGATCGCGCCCCGTTCCCGACAAGGCCTCCGCCAGCTGAGGCCCCGCGGCGGCTTCGCCTGCCGCGCTCAAGCACGTGCCCCCTTTCCGTTTCCGAGTTTGAACAGCCAAGCATGACGCCGACGCCCACCGCACCGGATCGCCCGCTCAGGGGCGCGGACTTCGCCACCATCACCGAGGCGCTCGACTACGCGGCGACCGGCGAGACGGGCGTGAACATCTATTCGCCGCGCGGCGAGCTGGCCGAGGTGCTTCCCTGGCGGCGGCTGCGCGAGGACGCGGTCCATCTCGGCCGGCGGCTTCTGGCCTCGGGACTGCTGCCCGGCGACCGGGTGGGCCTGGTGGCCGAGAGCGACGGCGACTTCATCCGCGGGTTCTTCGCCTGCCAGTACGCGCGCCTGGTGCCCGTGCCCATGCCGCTGCCCGCCCCGTTCGGCGGCAGGCAGGGCTATATCGAGCACATCCGCCGCATGCTGCAGTCGGCCAGCGCCCGCGCGGCCCTGGGACCCGAGGCCCTGGCGGATTGGATGCGCGAGGCCGCCGAGGGCCTGAAGCTGGAGATCGCGGGCTCCTTCGACGACGTCGCGGCCGATCCGACGCCGGGCGAGCTGCCGGGCGCGGACCCGGACGGGCTGTCCTACCTGCAGTTCTCCTCGGGAAGCACGCGCTTCCCGCTGGGGGTGGCGGTGACCCACCGCGCCCTGATGGCCAACCTCTACGCCATCGACAACTACGGCCTGAAGGTGGAGCCCACCGACCGCGCGGTCTCCTGGCTGCCGCTCTATCACGACATGGGACTGATCGGCTTCTTCCTGGCCCCCATGGCCGCCCAGGCTTCGCTGGACCTTCTGCCCACCGCCGCCTTCGTGCGCCGGCCGCTGCTGTGGCTGGACCTGATCTCGCGCAACCGCGGCACCATCTCCTACAGCCCCACCTTCGGCTACGAGCTCTGCGCCCGCCGCGCCGAGAGCATGAGCGTCGAGGGCCTGGACCTGTCATCCTGGCGCGCCGCCGGCATCGGCGGCGACATGATCCGCCCCCCCGTGCTGCAGACCTTCGCCGAGCGCTTCGCCCCCGCCGGCTTCGACCCGCGCGCCTTCGTGGCCAGCTACGGCATGGCCGAGGCGACCCTGGCGCTCAGTTTCGCACCGTTGATGTTGGGCCTGCGCGCCGAGACCCTCGACGTCGACCGCCTCGAGCGCGACCAGATCGCGGTTCCCTCCGCCAAGGGCGCCCGCCGCAGCCGCGAGTTCGCCCTCTGCGGTCCGGCCCTGCCCGGCCACGAGCTGGAGGTGCGCGGCGAGCGCGGCCAGGCGCTGGGCGAAGGCCAGGTGGGGCGCATTTTCGCCCGCGGCCCCAGCCTGATGCAGGCCTACTTCGACCAGCCGGAAGAGACCGGGCGGGTGATGTCGGCCGACGGCTGGCTGGACACCGGCGACCTCGGCTACGCCTCGGGCGGCGAGATCGTCATCACCGGCCGGGCCAAGGACCTGATCATCGTCAACGGCCGCAACGTCTGGCCGCAGGATCTGGAATGGACCGCCGAGGCCGAGGCGGCGGCCCTGAGGAGCGGCGACGTGGCCGTCTTCTCGGTGCCCGGCGAAGGCGAGGAGACGGTGGTGGCCCTGGTCCAGTGCCGCACCTCCGATCCCGAAGCCCGGGGCCGTCTGCGCGACGATATCTCGGGCTGCCTGCGCCTGCGCCACGGGGTCGAGACCGAGGTGGTGCTGGTCCCCGCCCATGCACTGCCCCGGACCTCTTCGGGCAAGCTCAGCCGCTCGCGCGCCAAGGCCATGTACCAGGCCGGCCAGTTCACCACCGACGCGGCGGCCGTTACGGCCTGACATGACAGGGCGCCTCGCCGCCCTGACCGGCGCCACCGGCTTCCTCGGCCGGTCGCTCTGCGAGACCCTGACGTCCCGCGGCTGGAGGCTGCGCGTGCTGGCGCGCCCTGACGCCCGGCCCCCTGCCGACGCCGAGGCGATCGTCGGCCGGCTGGCCGACGAGGGGGCGCTGGCGCGCCTGGCGGAGGGCGCCCAGCTGGTCATCCACGTGGCCGGGCTGGTGAAGGCCCGTACGCCGGCCGGATTCGGGCCGGTGAACGTCCTTGGCGCGCGCCACATGGCCGAGGCGGCCGCCCGCCAGGCGCCGGACGCCCGTTTCATCCTGGTCTCCAGCCTCTCGGCGCGCGAGCCGCAGCTGTCGGCCTACGCCGCCAGCAAGGCGGCCGGGGAAGCGGCGGCGAAGGCGGTCCTGGCCCCGGAGCGGCTGACCATCGTCCGGCCGCCGGCCATCTACGGCCCCGGCGACCGCGAAACCCTCGCCCTGTTCCGGGCGGCGGCGCGCCTGCCGGCCCTGCCCTCGCCGGGCCCCGCCGCCGCGCGGCTGGCCCTGATCCACGTCTCCGACGCCGCCGCACAGATCGCCAGTCTGGCCGAGCGGCCCGCGAACGGGGCGACCTGGGCCCTCGCCGACGCCAGGCCGGAGGGCTACGGCTGGCGCCAGATCGTGGACGAGGCCGCCCGCGCGGTGGGACGCAGGCCCCGGCTCTTGCCGACGCCCCGCGCCGCCATTCTGGCGCTGGGGGCGGCGGGGTCGCTCGCCGGCCGGATCGGACCGGCGCAGATCATGACCCTGGGCAAGGCGCGCGAGGCGCTGCACGGCGACTGGGGCGTCCGTCCCGAGGAGCTGGCGCCGGGCCTGGAGCCGCCGCGCTTCGACCTGGCGTCAGGCTTCGCGGACGCCGTGGCCTGGTATCGCGCGCAGGGCTGGCTCTAGGCTGCATCTTAGGCCGTCAACTGACGGATGAATTTACGGGTTTCTTACCGCGTCCGCCTGCATTACCTTGCCTAGGTGGTGACCGGTCGGCAGAAGGGGGCGCCGCCGCTTTGCAGCTTGCTGTTTGGAATCCCCGCATGGAAGCGACCACCCGGTCCGTTCGAGACGGCATAGCCGCCGCCCTGAGCCAGACGGTCGGACGACGTGTCGAAATCTCGGATGACACCAACATCGCCCGTGATCTGGGTCTGGACTCGCTGGCCATCATGAATTTCATCATGGCCTTGGAAGACGAATACGACATCTCTATTCCCCTGGACCGCGTGGCCCAGGTGGAGACGGTCGGCGACCTGGTGACGGCCATTGAAGAATTGCGGAGCAAGGGCTGATGTCCATTCTCGCCAAGTACGCCGCCATGAAGGGCGCGCTCGACGGGCTGCATGACGTCGGAGCCAATCCGTTCGACGTGAAGTTCGACACCGTGCTGTCGCCCACCGAGGGCGTGCTGGACGGCCGGCGCACCATCCTTCTGGGCACCAACAACTATCTGGGCCTGACCTTCGACCCCAGCTGCATCGAGAAATCGATCGAGGCCGTGCGCGCACAGGGCACCGGCACCACCGGCTCGCGGATCGCCAACGGCAGTTATGACGGCCACAAGCGGCTCGAGCAGGCGCTCGCCGACTTCTACGGCCGCCAGCACTGCATGGTCTTCACCACCGGCTATCAGGCCAATCTCGGCATCCTGTCGGCCCTGGTGGGCCGCGGCGACCACCTGATCATCGACGCCGACAGCCACGCCTCGATCTACGACGGCTCGCGGCTGGCCCAGGCCGAGGTGATCCGCTTCCGCCACAACGACCCCAAGGACCTGCACAAGCGCCTGAAGCGGCTGGCCGACCAGCCCGGCGACAAGCTGATCGTGGTCGAGGGCATCTATTCGATGCTGGGCGACACCGCCCCCTTGAAGGAGATCGCCGCGGTCAAGCGCGAGACCGGCGCCTATCTGCTGGTCGACGAGGCCCACTCCATGGGCGTGCTGGGCCCGACGGGCCGGGGCCTGGCCGAGCTGGCCGGGGTCGAGGCCGACGTGGACTTCATCGTCGGCACCTTCTCCAAGAGCCTGGGCAGCGTGGGCGGCTTCTGCGTCTCCGACCATCCGGACTTCGACCTGCTGCGCGTGGTCAGCCGGCCCTACATGTTCACCGCCTCGCTGCCGCCCAGCATCATCGCCTCGACCCTGCAGGCGGTGCATCGGATGCGCGAGGAGCCGGAGCTCAGGACCCGCCTCACCGCCAATGCGCGGCGGCTCTACGACGGGCTGACCGCCCTGGGCTTCGCCACCGGGCCCGAGGCCAATCCGATCGTGGCCGTGGCCATGCCCGACCGCGAGACGGCCATCGGCTTCTGGAACGCGCTGCTGGTCGGCGGGCTCTATCTGAACCTGGCCCTGCCGCCGGCGACTCCGAACAACACCCCGCTGCTGCGCTCGAGCGTCAGCGCCGCCCACACCTCCGAGCAGATCGACAAGGCCGTGGACCTGTTCGAGAAGGTCGGCCGCGAATTCGGGGTCCTGCCCGCGCCGGCGCGCCGCGCCCGCGCCTGACCGCGTCGGTGGTGCTCGCCTGACCGTCCCCGCCCCAGGACTGGGGCCGCCCCGAGCGTTGGACGACGCGTGGGCCTTCCGTATCCTGCTGGTCCTGGCCGCCGTGTTCACCCTGGCGCGGCTGGCCGCCCTGTTCGCTACGTCCATCGAGCTCTATCCGGACGAGGCCCAGTACTGGCTGTGGTCGCGCACGCTGCACTGGGGCTATGTCTCCAAGCCGCCGCTGATCGCCTGGCTGATCCGGCTGACCACCGTCATCGGCGGCGATGGCGAGGCCTGGGTGCGGCTGTCCGCGCCCCTGGCGCATGCCGGCGCCATGCTGGCCCTCTATCCGGTGGGGTGCCGGCTCTACGGCCCGGCGGCGGGCCTTCTAGGCTCGGTGCTCTACGGCCTGATGCCGGCGGTGCAGATCTCCTCCCTGTTCATCGCCACCGACGCGCCCCTGATGCTGTTCCTGGCGCTGGCGCTCTGGGCCTACGTCGCGCTGCTGCAGAGCGGCGCCTCCGGCCGGCGGCTCTGGATCGCCGTGGCCCTGGGCGCGGCCGTGGGCCTGGCCTTCCTGGCCAAATATGCGGCGATCTTCCTGGTGCTGGGCGCGTGCCTGCACGCGTTCGTCGACCGCCAGGCGCGGCAGGCCTGGAAGGGCGGGATCTGGGCGATCGCCGGCGCGGCCCTGCTGGCCATCCTCGGCCCCAACCTGGCCTGGCTGGCCGCGCACCACTTCGCGACCGTCGCCCACACCGCCGAGGTCAACGCCCACTGGCGCCTGGCCGAGCTGGTCAATCCGGGCAAGCTGGTGGAGTTCGAGCTCGACCAGCTGGGCGTGCTGGGTCCCATACCGCTGGCGGCGCTGGTCGTGGGCGTCATCGTGTTCGGGCGCCGCAAGTCGCTGGAGCCGGCCGACCGGATGCTGTTGTGCCTGATCGCCCCGGCGCTGGCGCTGGTGAGCCTGCAGGCGCTGCTCTCGCGGGCCCATGCCCACTGGGCGGCGGTGTCCTACCTGCCGGGCGCAGTGCTGGCGGCGGCCTGGCTGGTGCGCTGGCGGGCCCGAGGTTGGATTGTCGCGACCGTCGCGCTGCAGGGCGCGGTGGCGGCGCTGCTGCTGGCCGTGCTGGCTGATCCGCACATCGCCGACGCCACCGGAAACGGCCGGCGCCTGGCGCGGGTGAGGGGCTGGGACGTCACCGCCGCCCTGGTGACCTCGGCCGCCCGCGCGGCGGCGGCGCACGGCGGGCTGTCGGCAGTGGCCGCCGAAGACCGCTACATGTTCAACGCCCTGGCCTATTACGGCCGCGGCTATTTCGAGGCGCCGGGCTCGGCGCCCCTGCGCATGCGCCCCGCCGCCAAGGCGCTGAACGAGGCGGAGCTGTCCGATCCCCTGACCCCCGCCGAGGGCCGGCGCGTGCTGATCGCCGAAAGCGCCGGCTTGCCCGCGCGTCCGGGGCTGCCCGGCGAGTTCGCCCACGTCAGCCCGGTCGGCCGGTGGACCATTCCGCTGGGCGGCGGCAAGACCCGCGTGGTCGAGCTGATGCTGGGCGAGGGCTACACCCCCCGCCGTCAGCCCCAGAGTTCCTTGATCCGCCGGTCCTTGCCGCAGCCGGTGCGGTAGATGCCGTAGCGCTCCGGGTTCTTGTCGGCGTAGTGCTGGTGATAGCCTTCGGCCGCATAGAACGGGCCGAGCGGCAGGATCTGGGTGACGACCTTCCGCTTCAGCTGCGCCTGGGCTTGGGCCTTGGCCTGCTCGGCCGCCTTGCGCTGGGCCGCGTCGGCCACGAAGATCGCCGGCCGGTAGGAGGGCCCGCGGTCGCAGAAGGCGCCGCCGTCGTCGGTGGGGTCGGTGGTGTGGAAGTACTTCACCAGCAGCTGCGGATAGCTGATCTTGGCCGGATCGTAGGTGACCTTGATCGACTCGAAATGGCCGGTGGTCTCGCTGGAGACCTGGTCGTAGGTCGGATTGGCGACGTGGCCGCCAGTGTAGCCGACCTCGGTGGAGACCACCCCGGGGATGTGCTCCATGTCGTGCTGCATCGACCAGAAGCAGCCGCCGGCGAACACGGCGGTCTGCAGGCGGGCGGCCGTGAACGCCGGTCCCGCCGCCACCAGCAGCAGCCCGACCGTCACGGCCATCAGGGGTATGAGCTTCTTCATGACGGCGTTGTCGCTCCAACAGTTGACGGGATCAAGGCGGGGCCCTCCCGATCGGCCCGGATTCATATCACGCCGGGATATCAGAATTCCTTATATGTCAGATCAGCGGCCGCTGCAGGCTTGACAAGGCGCCGGCCGGGATCGAAGCGACATCAGCCTCCCTGAGGGTGGCGTCGCCCGGCGGCGTACATAACAGCGGGGAATGACGTGGAGCGTTGGCAGCGATGACCCTGGATGCATTCGCCCAATGGCTGGGACAGACGCCGCTCAGCCAGGTCGTGCAGAACGTCTCCTGGATCATCCCGTCGGTCCAGTCGATCCACATCCTTTGCATCGCCATCGTGATCTCGGCCGTGTTCATGGTCGACCTGAGGCTGCTCGGCGTGATCGGGCGCGACCAGCCGACCGCGGCCTACACCTCACGCTTCCTCAGCTGGATCTGGCCGACGCTGGTGCTGCTCCTCCTGTCCGGATCTATCCTGATCATCGGCGAGCCGTCGCGCTCGCTGCTGAACCCCGCCTTCCAGACCAAGATGGTGCTGCTGATCCTGGCGATGATCGTCACCGCCATCCTGCAGCGGCCGACCTTCAAGGACCCCGCCTATTGGGAGCTGACGGCGGGCCACCGCATGTCGGCCAGGGTCCTGGCCGTGATCTCGCTGCTCCTGTGGGTCGGCATCGTCTTCGCCGGCCGCTGGATCGCCTACATGAACACCGCCGGCGAGTGAGCCCGCCTTAACCGGACGGCGCGCCGTCCCAGAACGCACCCTTCGAGGGGGTAATGGACCTTCAACCGCTGCTTCAATGGCTTTACGACACGCCCATGGGCACGGCGATCCGTGAGAACGGGACGCTGTTCCCGTGGATCGAGTCCGTCCACGTGCTGTCCATCACCCTGGTGGTCGGCTCCATCAGCATCGTCGACCTGAGACTTCTGGGGATCGCCTCCAAGAGCCGGGCGGTCAGCCGCCTGACCGGCGAGGTGCTGCCCTTCACCTGGGTCGTCTTCGTGCTCGCCGCCATCACCGGCGGGCTGCTGTTCTCGTCGAACGCGGTCAAGTACGCGCACAACACCTTCTTCCTGTGCAAGATGTCCCTGCTGGTGGTGGCGTTCCTGAACATGATGGTGTTCCACGTGATCACCTCGCGGGGCATCGAGCACTGGGACGAGTCGCCCCATCCGCCGGTGCGGGCCAAGCTCGCGGGCGGGGTGTCGCTGGCCCTGTGGATCGCGATCATCGTCTGCGGCCGCTGGATCGGCTTCACCATGACCGCCTTCTGAGGCCCCCGGGCCCCGGACAGCCGCCATGACGGACCCCGTCCCGATTGCGCGCGCCAAGCGCCGCCTGTGGCCATGGATCGGCGCGGCGGCGGGCGTCCTGCTGGCGGTCGCGATCCTTGGCGCCGTGCGCGAGCACCGGATGACGGTCCGGCTGCTGGAGACCGATCCGGACCAGATCCCCCAGCACGCCGACCTGGTCCGCTATGCCGACAGCCTGGCCAAGCCGGCCTACGCCGCTCACTGCGCCTCGTGCCATGGCGCGGACATGAAGGGCGATCACGCTAAGGGCGCGCCGAACCTGTCGGACGCCATCTGGCTCTACGACTTCGGCGGCGTCGGCGACATCGAGCGGACCATCCTCTATGGCATCCGCTCGGGCGATCCGAAGGCCCGCAACGTCACCGATATGCCCCCGCTCGGCCGCAACATGCAGCTTTCGGCCGCCGAGATCCGCGACGCGGCGCTGTTTGTGATCAACATCACCCGTCCCCAGCAGGACCAGGCGGCGGTGGCCCGAGGCTCCAAGCTCTTCCAGACCAAGGGCGTCTGCTACGACTGCCATTCCTCGGACGCAGCCGGCAATCCGGACTACGGGGCGCCGGCCTTCACCGACACCGACTGGATCTACGGCGGCGACTACGACACCGTCTATCAGTCGATCTACAGCGGACGCCACGGTGTCTGTCCGGCCTGGATCGACAAGCTCAAGCCCAAGGTGGTCCGCGCCCTGGCGGTCTATCTCCACCAGGTGTCGCAGGCGTCCAAGGCCCAGGCGTCCGCGCCCAAGGGAGCCGCAGTCCATGACTAATCTCAGGGAACCGCACGATCCCGTCGACGACTGGCTGGCCCGGCGCTGGAGCCTGCTGAAGGTCGGGCCCCGGCGCTCGCTCCTGATCTACGCCACCGGCGCCGTCCTGGGCCTCTTGCTGGCCGGCTTCGCCCTGTTCACCGCCAAGGGCACGACGGTCAGGACCTTTCCGCCCGAAGACGTGGCCCTGGTCAACGGCCGCCAGATCCTGCGCGCGGATTTCCGCACCCAGACCCAGATCGAGGCCGGCGTGCCCTTCGACCAGACCACCCAGGCCCAGCGCCGCAAGGTGCTGGACGAGATGCTGGACGAGGAACTGCTGGTGCAGCGGGGCCTGGAGGTCGACCTCGCCGCCACCGACCCGGACGTGCGCTCGGCCATGGTCGCCGGGGTGGACCTGCAGGTGGACGCTGACGTCATCTCCCAGCAGCCGACGCAGGCGGAGCTGGTCGACTACTACAACAGGCACATCGACAAATATTCGTCCGACGGGGTGATGCGGGTGATCGACCTGGCCATGCCGATCGGCACCGGCAAGATCGAGGACGCGGTCGCCAGGGCCGGCCAGGCTTCGGGCGAGCTCAGCCACGGCGCCCCGCTACAGGCCGTCGAGGCCAAGTACAGCCTGAAGGATTCCGGCCGCATCGATCCGGGCGACAACTTCGACTTCGCGGTGAAGGCCAAGCTCGGCCCCGACATCTACAACGCCGTCAAGGATCTCAAGCCCGGCCAGGCCTCGGCGCCGGTCAAGCAACCGGACGGCCTGCATGTGGTGCTGGTCACCAAGCGCATCGCCTCGGTGAAGCTCGACTTCGCCAAGGCCCAGGACGAGGTCTGGCAGGACTACAAGAAAGACGCCCGCGACGCCAACGAGCGCGCCAACCTCAAGTACCTGAAGAGCCGCGCCGACATCGTCCTGGCTCCGGAGTTCAGGAAGTGAGCCGAGGCCGCCTCCTGCTCGGGATGCTCGCGGCCCTGGTGCTGGCGCTGTTCGCCGCCGCCCCCGCGTCGGCCCACACCAAGAGCGAGACCCATTCGGTCTGGCGGGTGGTGGCCAACACCGTCCATGTCACCTTCAGCGTGCCCGACATCGAGGCCAAGCGGCTGGCGGGACCGGACGGCGGCCCGCCCTCGGACGCCAAGCTCGGCGGCTATCTGGCCGCCCGCCTTTCGGTGCTGAACGACGAGACCCCCTGCCCGCGGGCCGGGCCGGCGCAGGCCACCACCGCGGCGCCCGGCTTTCGCCGGTTCGAGCTGACCTTCCGGTGCCCCACCGCCAAGAACATGAAGCTGCACTCGGACGCCTTCTTCGACCTGGTGCCCTCGCACGTGACCTTCGCCCAGGTGGTGACCGCCAACGGCGACTTCGTCGAGCAGCTGATCACCAAGGACGATCGCACGCTGGACGCCAGCGCCACCGAGGGACGGCTGCAGAACGCCAGCTTCCTCGACTTCGTGAAGATGGGGATGACGCACATCTTCACCGGCATCGACCACATGTCGTTCATCCTGGGCTTCATCATCATCGCCCGGCGGCTGCGCGACCTGCTGTTCGTGGTGACCGGCTTCACCATCGGACACAGCCTGACCCTGGCCCTGGCGGTCACCGGCGTGATCCGGCCCCACGCCGAGTACATCGACGCCCTGATCGGCCTGACCATCGCGGTGGTGGGCGCGGAGAACATCGCCGTGGCCTCCGGCCGGCCGGCGGTGGTCGGCCTTTCCATCGTGGGACTGCTGGCGCTGATGGCGCTGGGGCGGCTGTTCGGCCTGGTCGGCCTGCCGGCGCTGCTGCTGGTCGGAGCGGGGCTGTTCGCCTCCAACTATCTGATGCTGTCGGGGCATCTGAGGGACGCCGCCCGCATCCGCCTGGTGGTGACCCTGGTGTTCGGCCTGATCCACGGCTTCGGCTTCGCCGCCAACCTGCTCGACGAGCGATTGCCCAAGGGGCGGCTGGCCGAGCTGATCTTCGGATTCAACGTCGGGGTCGAGCTGGGCCAGATGGCGGTGGTGCTGGCGGTGGTCGGGACGGTGGCGCTGCTGGCCAAGGTGCGGCTGACGCTGCCCAGGCCCCTGGTGATCGACGTGGTGTCGTCGGGGCTGGTGGCCTTCGGGCTGCTGCTGTTCGTGGCCCGCAGCTACGGGGTGGCGATCATCTGAAGCGGAGGGTCAGGCGATGATGTCGGGGAACAGCTGGTCCTCGATCCGGCTGATCTCGTCGCGCAGGGCGAGCTTCTTCTTCTTCAGGCGGGCGATCTGGATCTGGTCGGGACCGGCCAGCACCTCGAGCGCGCCGACGGCGGCGTCGAGATCATCGTGCTCCAGCTTGAGCATGTGCAGGCGCGCGCGGAGGGCCTCGACGTCCGGCTTCGGCCCATCGCTCATCGGCGCGAACCTCCTCGCACGCGGGGGCGGACAAAGGCCCGCCCGACCGGATCAGCCCTGGCGAGCCTTGAACCGGGGATCGGTCTTGTTGATCACATAGACGCGGCCCTTGCGGCGCACCACCTTGCAATCGCGGTGACGCGTCTTCAGGGACTTGAGCGAGCTTCTGACCTTCATGGCGGCGTCTTTCGGGCGCCGGTACAGACCCGGCTCAGGTGACTTGGAAAGCGGGCGCATATAGGGCCCGGCGGCGGCGAAGTCAACGAAGCGGGGCCGCTTTCCGGGCTCGCGCCGAGGGCGGGGCCGTCAGTCTATAGCGCCTGCGGCCAGGGCCTCGAAGGCCGCATAGATCACCTCGTCGGGCACCAGCTCCGGCGTCAGGATCCGATGCAGGATCAGTCCGTCCATCAGGGCGTGCATCACCGGAACCAACACCTCGACGGGCATCGGCAGCTGGTCGGCGGGAATCAGCTGCGGGGTGATGGCGGCGATCCGCTGATAGATCTCCTTCGTCTCGGCCAGCGACCGTTCGCGCAGATCCTGATGGGTCAGGGTCTGGATGTGGAAACCCAGGGTCCCCACCATCGCCGCCCGCCGCTGGGGCAGGGCTTCGATGACCGCGGTGGCGGTCTCGTGCATCAGCTCGCGGAAGCTCATGCCCGGCCAGGTCCTGGCCATGATCGGCGCCCCGCTCACCTGCGCGATCGCCATGAGCAGATCGGTGCGGTTCTTGAAGTTGCCGTAGATGGCGCCGGTGGTCATGCCGGCGCGTTCGGCCACCGCCGCCAGGGTCAGGGCGTCGTAGCCCTGCTCGCGGATGATCTGCCGGGCCGCGTCGACCAGGGCGGCGCGGGTGCGGGCGCGCTTGTCCCCCTTGGGACGCCGACGCGCCGAGATCGGCCTTTCGAGGACCTCGCCTGATTCCATGACCTCATTTGACAATGGAATTATTTTATAGTCTACATATTTTATAACGCAGCTATGGGGGCGACGATGACCGACGACATGAGCCTGAGCGGCGGCGTCCTGAACCTGCTGAAGCGGATGGCCGTCGACGTCCTCGCCGGATGGGTGTTCCTGGCGGTGTTCCTGACCACCAACAACATCTACCTGGCCACCGGCGTCGGCCTGCCGATCGGCTTGGGCCAGATCGTCTGGATGATCTCGCGCCGGCAGGCCATCGAGCCGATGCAGTGGATGGCGACGGGACTGGTGGTCGTGCTGGGCGGCGCGACCATCCTGTTCCACAACCCGACATTCGCGGTGTTCAAGCCGTCGATCTTCGAAGGCTGTCTGGCCGCGATGATGCTGCGGCCGGGCTGGACGATCCGCTATGCGCCGGCCCGGGCCCGCGCTCTGTTGCCGCGGGGCCTGATGCTGTTCTGGGGCTATCTGTGGTCGGCGGCCTGGTTCGCCCTGGCGGCCAGCAACCTCTTCGTCGCCCGCGTCTACGGCCTCAGGGCCTGGGCGATCTATACCAACATCTCGCCCCTGGCGCTGCTCGCCGTGCTCTTCGGGTCCGGGATGCTGATCTTCCCGCCCCTGGTCCGGCGCATCGCCCGCCAGCGCGGCGTCTCCCTCGCGGCTCCGCCGGCCGTCGGCTGACGCCCCGATTCCGCCAAGGAGACGCCCATGACCCCGGCCCTGGAACAGCTTCGCGCGGCCGCCACGAGGGCGGTCGGGACCCGCGACATCCCCGGGGTCGTCACCCTGGTCTGGCAGAACGGCCGTATCCTCGACCTGCATGCGGCAGGCCTTGCCGATGTCGCCAGCGGGCGGCCGATGACGCCGGACGCGGTCTTCCCCATCGCCTCCATGACCAAGCCGGCGACCGTGGCGGCGGCGCTCAGGTTGATGGAGCAGGGAAAGCTCGCCCTCGAAGACCCCATCACCCGGTGGGCGCCGGAGTTCGCCGACATGCGGGTGCTGAAGCGCTCGGACGGCCCGCTCGACGAGACCTATCCCGCGCCGCGGCCGATCACGGTCGAGGACTTGATGACCCACCGGTCGGGCCTGAGCTATGGCTTCACCTCGCAAGGACCGCTGGCGGCGGAGCTGCTGAAGACCTTCGGCTTCGGCATCGACAGCCGCATGGACCCCGACGCCTGGATGAAGGCCCTGGCCGCGCTGCCGCTGGCCTGTGCGCCGGGCGAGCGTTTCGAGTACGGCCACTCCATCGACGTCCTGGGCTTCGTCGCCGCGCGCGCGGCCGGCCGGCCGCTCCACGAGCTGATGCGCCGGGAGCTGTTCGAGCCGCTGGGCATGGCGGACACCGGCTTCCGGGTCCCGCCGGAGAAGCGCGGGCGGCTGGTGGCCAATGTCTCTTCCCCGGTCCCGGGCGAGTTCATCGCCAATCCGATCTCGGTGCTGACCGCGCCCGAGCCGATCGCCTACGCTTCCGGCGGCCAGGGACTGGCGTCCACGGCCGAAGACTACCTGGCCTTCGCCCGCATGCTGGTGCGCGGCGGCGAGACGGAACGCGGACGGTTCCTGGACGCCGAGACCGTCCGGCTGATGACCACCAACCGGCTCACGCCCGCCCAGCGCCAGCTGCCCTTCCTTGGCATGCCGTTCTTCGCCAGCCGCGGCTTCGGCCTCGGCGTGTCGGTGGTCATGGACGCCGAAGGGCACGCCGCCATGGGCGCGGGCGAGGTGGGGGCCTTCGGCTGGCCCGGCGCCTTCGGGGGCTGGTGGCAGAGCGATCCGGCCAGGGACGCGGTGTTGATCTGGCTGCAGGACTGCCTGCCGCCGGCCCCGCAACCCGGCGTCGTGCCGCGCATGCCCGGCATGGCCGCCACCGTCGCCTTCCAGATGTCGGCGTACCAGGCGCTCGCCTAGGGCCTCCGTCCGATTACACCTGGCCCCGATTCTGCTAGGTGAGCCTGGGCGGCCGGCGAAGCCCGCCGGGCGACGGGGGCCGTTGGCGCCAAGATGGATCGACGGCTGTTCCTCTTCACCGGCATCGCCGGTCTCAGCGACCCCGCCGCCCTGCTGAACACCATCGCGCCGGCGCCGGTGACCCATACGGGCGACGCGGCGTTCGACGGCTGGTCGCAGGACTTCCTGGCGCGCGCCATCGCCTCGGGCCTGTCCGAGCAGCTGGTCCGCGACCAGCTGAAGGATGTCGTCCCCGATCCGCGCGTCGTGGCCGACGACCACAAGCAGCCGGAGTTCACCCGGCCGGTGGGCGACTACATCAAGTCGGCCGCCTCGCCCGCGCGCATCGCCCAGGGCGTCCGCCACAGGAGCGAGCAGGGGCCGTGGCTGGAGCTGATCCAGAGGCGCTTCGGGGTCGACCAGGGCGTGCTGATCGGCATCTGGGGCCTGGAGAGCGGCTATGGCCTGGACGAGGGGAGCTATGACGTGGTCCGCTCGCTGGCCACCCTGGCGGCGGACGGCCGCCGGCGCGGCTGGGCCGAGACCGAGCTGTCGGACGCCCTGCGCATCATCGCCGGCGGCAAGATCGGGCGCAGCGAGCTGAAGGGGTCCTGGGCCGGCGCCATGGGCCAGACCCAGTTCGAGCCCAGCGAATACCTGACCAAGGGAGTCGACATCGACGGCGACGGCCGGGTCGACATCTGGAACTCCCCGCCCGACGCCCTGGGCTCCAGCGCCAACCTCCTGATGCAGGCGGGCTGGAAGCCGGGCCAGGATTGGGCCCGCGAGGTGCGGCTGCCCCCAGGCTTCGACTATTCCCTGGCCGAAGGCCCCAAACAGACGCCCGACCAGTGGGCGGCCAAGGGCGTCCAGCGCGCCGACGGCAAGCCCTGGCCGCCCGCCGATCTCGCCTCGCCGTGCCAGCTGCTGGTCCCGGCCGGCGCCTACGGCCCGGGGTTCCTAGCCTTCCCAAACCATTTCGTGATCCGCAGCTACAACAACTCGGTCAGCTACGCCCTGTCGGTGGGCCTGATCGCCGACGGGGTCGAGGGCGCCCCGGCGCTGATCGCGCCCTGGCCGGTGGAGGTCCCGCTGTCCAGCGACGACCGCACCGGCGCCCAGGCCTCGCTGAAGGCGCTGGGCTACGATCCCGGCGCCGTCGACGGCCGCATCGGCGCCCAGACCCGCGCCGCGCTCCGGGCCTGGCAGGCCAGGTCCGGCCTCGTCGCCGACGGGCATCTTACCGCCGACCTCGCCCAGCAACTGGAGCAGCAGGCCGCCGGCCTGGGTCTCGCCTCCAGCCTGACGCCGTGACGCAGGCGGCCGTTGTTCAATCTTCAGAGTCGGCGGGCTAGTCTCCTGCAAATGAGGCGAAGAGAGCTGATCCTGGGCGCGGCCGCGCTCGCCGCGGCGCCGGCCGCCCTGGCCCAGACCGCGCCCGCCGCGGACGAGGCCGACGAGGGCGCCGCCCTGACCCAGAGCCGCTTCGACGACTGGGTGGGCGACATCCGCGCCCGCGCCATCGACGAGGGCGTCACCAGCGACACCTGGGCCCTGGCGCTTCAGGGCCTGGCGCCCGATCCGGTGGTGGTGGCGCGCCGGGCGGCGGCGGCTGAGACCAACCAGACTCTCACCGACTATGTGCAGCGGCTGCTGAACGGCCGGGGCCGGCGGGCGCGGGCCAAGTTCCTGGCCATGCCGCAGCTGCAGGAGATCGAGATCCGGCACGGCGTGCCCCCCGGGCCTCTGGTCGCCTTCTGGGGCATGGAGTCCGACTACGGCGGCAACATCGGCGACCGCGACGCGCTGCGGGCCACCGCCACCCACGGGGCCGCCGGCTCGGGCGGCCCGGACTGGGCCGCCGAGTTCGTGGCGGCGCTGAAGATCCTGCAGACCCGCGTGGTGCCGCGCGCGAGGCTGATCGGCTCCTACGCCGGGGCGCTGGGCCAGACCCAGCTGATGCCCACCAACTACCTGAAATACGGCGTCGACTTCGACGGCGACGGCCGCATCGACGTCTGGAACAGCGCCATGGACGCCCTGGCCTCGACCGCCCGGCATCTGACCGAGGCCGCCGGCTGGCGGCGCGGCGAAAGCTGGCTGGAGGAGGTTTCGCTGCCTGCCGACCTCGACTGGCGCAAGGTCGAGCCGGAGGTCACCGCCCTCGGCCCCTCGGACTGGGCCGGCCTCGGCGTGCGCCGGGCGTCGGGCGCCCCCTGGAGCGCCGCCGATGAGGCCTCGACCGCCGTGCTGCTGCTGCCCGCGGGGCTCGGCGCGCCGGCCTTCCTGGCTTTCCCGAACTATTCGGCCTTCGAGGCCTACAACCCCAGCCTCTCCTATGCGGTGGGCGTGTCGCTGCTGGCCGAGATCGCCGCGGGCCGCGTCCCCTACCGCAGCCCCTGGCCCCCGGAACCCGCCCTGGCCGCCGAATCGCGCATGGCCGCCCAGGCCGCCCTGGCGCGGCTGGGCTATTACGCCGGCAAGATCGACGGCGACATGGGCAAGCGCTCGCGCAAGGCCCTGCGCGACTGGCAATTGGCCACCGGCCGCCCGCGCGACGGCCACCTGACGCTCGATCAGGTCAAGGCGCTCACCGCCTGAGATACCAGCCTTCCCTGGACCCCGCCGTTATCGCAAACGCGGAATTAAGCATTAACCCCGAAGCTCGCCCCGTAATCACCGGGGCCCCTTCATGTTCCAGATCATCGGCATCGTCGTGCTGTTCACGATGGTGTTCGGCAGCTTCATCATCTCCGGCGGCAAGATGGCGGTGGTCTTGTCGGCCCTGCCGCACGAGCTGATGGCCATTGGGGGCGCGGGCGTGGCCGCCTTCATGATTTCCAACTCGGTGACGGTCATCAAGGGAACCGGCGGCGGCGTCGCCAAGGCTTTCGCGGGGCCGAAGTGGAAGGCGGGCGACTACCGGGACCTGCTGTCGCTGTTGTTCCTGCTGACCAAGACCATGAAGTCCAAGGGCGTGATCGCCCTGGAAAGCCATATCGAGAAGCCGGCCGAGAGCCCGATCTTTGCGCGCTACCCGCGCCTGACCAAGGACCACTTCGCCATCGACTTCATCTGCGACACCCTGCGGATGATGACCATGAACCTGGAGGATCCCCACCAGGTCGAGGACGCGATGGAGAAGCAGCTCGAGAAGCACCACCACGAGGCCCTGGCGCCCTCGCACGCGCTGCAGAACCTGGCCGACGCCCTGCCCGCCCTGGGCATCGTGGCCGCCGTGCTGGGCGTGATCAAGACCATGGGCTCGATCACCGAGCCGCCGGAGGTGCTGGGCGCCATGATCGGCGGCGCCCTGGTCGGCACCTTCCTGGGCGTGTTCCTGGCCTATGGCATGGTCGGACCCATCGCCACCCGCATGAAGGCCATCGTGGATGAGGAAGCGGCCTTCTACCGGATCATCCAGTCGGTGCTGGTCGCCCACCTGCACGGCAACGCCGCCCAGATCTCCGTCGAGATCGGCCGAGGCGACATCCCGAGCCAGGCGCAACCCAGCTTCCTGGAGATGGAGGAGGCCCTCACCGCGGCCCCGGGTGCGGAGGGTTGATCTTTCCCCAGGCATTCGCCAGGGTGATTGAACCATAGCGCCGCTTACGCATTATCGATTTTGCGCGCTTAAGGCTCCGCTTGCCGCCTACCGGCAAAACGGGCTATTCGGCCGGGGGCGCTTGCGCATAAGGGCGCTCTAACCTTTTAACGGGGACCTCTCCAATGACCTCCACTCTCCTCCGCAAGCTCATGGTCGCCGGCGCCGTCGTGGCGGCTCTGGGCGTCGTCGCCTGCAAGCCCAAGCCCGCCGCTGACGCGACCGCCGCCGCTTCCGACGCGACCGCCGCGGCCTCTGACGCCGCCGCCGCCGCCTCGAGCGCCGCCGCCGACGCTTCGGCCGCCGCTTCCAGCGCCGCCGCCGCCAGCGACAGCGCCGCCGCCGCGACCCCGGCTTCTTCGGCTCAATAAGCCCTACAAGCCAAAGACTTCGGAAGGGCCGCCCTCGGGCGGCCCTTCTCGTTTCCGGATCATGGCCGAGCCGGCGATCCTCGACTGGAGCCAGGACGGCGCCCCCCGGTCGCGCCGCTTCGAGGACGTCTATTTCTCCACCGAAGGGGGCCTGGACGAATCCCGGGCCGTGTTCCTGGCCGGCTGCGGGCTGCCGGACGCCTGGCGCGAGCGATCCCGCTTCGTGGTCGGCGAGCTGGGCTTCGGCACGGGGCTGAACATCCTGGCGCTCCTGGACCTGTGGCGCCGCGCGCGGCCCGAGGGCGGCCGCCTATCCATATTTTCGATCGAAGCCTTTCCCCTGTCGCGCCCGGACGCCGAACGGGCCCTGGCCGCCTGGCCGGAGCTGGGCGAGCTGGCCCAGGTCCTGATTCGCCGCTGGCCGACCGCCGAGGGATTCCACCGGATCGACTTCCCCGGACTGGACGCCAGCCTCGACGTGGCGGTCATGGAGGCGGCCGAGGCGCTGGCGGCGTGGAGCGGCCGGGCCGACGCCTGGTTCCTCGACGGCTTCTCGCCGGCGCGAAATCCCGAGATCTGGCGCCAGGAGGTGCTGGACCTGATCGCCCGCCGCTCGGCGCCGGGCGCGCGCTGCGCCACCTTCACCGTCGCAGGCGCGGTGCGGCGGGGCCTGGAGGCGTCAGGCTTCGCCGTGGAGCGGCAGCCGGGCTTCGGCCGCAAGGCCGAACGGCTGGAAGCCAGCCTCGGCGCCCCCGCCGCACCCGCCCCCGCGGCTCCACCCCGCATCGCCATCGTCGGCGCAGGGATCGCCGGCGCCGCCCTCGCCCGGGCGTTCACGGCCCAGGGGCTTCGGCCGCTGATCGTCTCGGACGCCGGCGTCGCCGCCTCCGGCAATCCCGCCGCCCTGGTCACGCCGCGCCTGGACGCCGGCGGCGGGACGATGGCGCAGCTGCACGCCCAGGCTTTCGCAAGGGCGGCGGCCCTCTACGACGACGAGGTCCCCGAGGCGGTCATCGGCCACGGCGCGCTGCAGCTCGAGGCCGCCCCGCGCGACGCCCGCCGGTTCGATGCGGTGGCCCGGAGCCCTCTGTTCGAGCCCGGCGTCCTGCAGCGTCTGGATCCCCGCCAGGCCAGCGCCCGGCTCGGCGAAGGCCGCGAGTCGGGCGGCCTCTGGATCGCAGACGCGCGAGTGGTCGAGCCCGGCCTGGTCCTGCGGGCCTGGCTGGACGGCTGCCCGCGGCTTCAGGCCGAGGCGGCCTCGCTGCGGAAGAGCGCCGGGGGGTGGGAGATCCTGGGCTCTGGGGGCGAGGCGCTGGCCACGGCCGACCTCGTCTGCCTGGCTGGCGGATACGGCGCCCAGCGGCTCTGGCCGCAGCT
>JANWHQ010000046.1 GCA_025450315.1 Caulobacteraceae bacterium | reverse complement strand
TTGCCGGCGATCGACAGACGCTCGTGGTAGCAGAAGCGGGGGATCTCCTCCCCCGCCAGCTCGGCCGCCTGCAGAACGGTCATGCCGGGCTCGAACTCGACCTCGACCCCGTTCACCTTGGCCTTGGGCATTGGCTCAGACGTCCTTGCACGCGCCGACGATCGGCGCGCGGTTGGTGGAACATTTGCGGCGGAGGTTCAAGGGCCCCGGCCTCCCCTATTCCGCCGCTTCCAGGGTCGCGCCCTGGACGTGCGGACGATGGGCCCGGTAGCTGGTGATCCGCTCCTCCACCTCGTGGCGGAAGTGACGGAACAGGCCCTGGATCGGCCAGGCGGCGGCGTCGCCCAGGCCGCAGATGGTGTGGCCCTCGACCTGGCTGGCGACGTCGAGCAGGAGGTCGATCTCCCGCATCTCCGCCTCGCCCGAGGCCATCCGCTCCATCACCCGCCACATCCAGCCGGTGCCCTCGCGGCAGGGCGTGCACTGGCCACAGCTCTCGTGCTTGTAGAAGTAGCTCAGCCGGCCGATAGCGCGGATCAGGTCGGTGGACTTGTCCATGACAATGACGGCGGCGGTGCCGAGACCCGACTTCAGGTCCTTCAGGGCGTCAAAGTCCATCAGCACCGTCTCGCACTGCTCGGCCGTGATCAGGGGCGTGGACGAGCCGCCGGGGATCACCGCCTTGAGGTTGCCCCAGCCGCCGCGGACGCCGCCGCAGTGGGTCTCGAGCAAGTCCTTCAGCGGGATCGACATGGCCTCTTCGACATTGCAGGGCTCGTTCACGTGGCCCGAGACGCAGAACAGCTTGGTGCCGGTGTTGTTGGGTCGGCCGAACTGCGAGAACCAGCCCGCGCCCCGGCGCAGGATCGTGCCCACCACCGCGATGGACTCGACGTTGTTGACCGTGGTCGGGCAGCCATAGATGCCGGCGCCGGCCGGGAACGGCGGCTTCAGGCGCGGCTGGCCCTTCTTGCCCTCGAAGCTCTCCATCAGGGCGGTCTCGTCGCCGCAGATGTAGGCTCCGCCGCCATGGTGGATGTAGACGTCGAAGTCCCAGCCGTTGAGGTTGTTCTTGCCGATCAGCCTGGCCTCGTAGGCCTGCTTCACCGCGGCCTCGAGCACCTCGCGTTCGCGGACGTATTCGCCGCGGATGTAGATGTAGCAGGTGTTGGCCAGCATCGCCCGGGCGGCGATCAGCGCGCCCTCGATCAGCAGGTGCGGATCGTGGCGCAGGATCTCGCGGTCCTTGCAGGTGCCGGGCTCGGATTCGTCGGCGTTGATCAGGAGGTAGTGCGGCCGGCCCGGGCGCACCTCCTTGGGCATGAAGGTCCACTTCAGGCCGGTGGCGAAGCCGGCGCCGCCGCGGCCCCGAAGGCCGGAGGCCTTCATCTGCTCGCAGATCCAGTCCTTGCCGAGCGCGACGATGTCGGCCGTGCCGTTCCAGGCCCCGCGCTTCTTCGCCCCTTCCAGGCCCCAGTCGTGCAGGCCGTAGAGGTTGGTGAAGATGCGGTCCCTGTCCTCGAGGATGCCGGGCATGCCCTTACCGTTCCGGATCGAAGGGGTGGGCGCGCACGTACTCGGTCCGCCGCACCATCACGTAGAAGAACAGGCCCCAGCCCAGGACCACGGCGGCCACGGCCCAGCGGGCGACCTTGGAGTCCGGACCGGGTCCGTCGAGGGAGGCCCAGGCGAAGGCGGCCACGCCCAGCACCAGCGCCGCCCAGCCCACGCGCCGGGCGCGCAGGGCCACCGAGCGGATCTCGGCCACATAGGCGGCGCGCCGGATCATGAAGACCAGGTCGTCGGTCAGATCGCCGATATCCTTGAGGGCGCTTCTCATGCCCCAGGGACGGATGCGCAGGCCCGCCGGCTCGACCTTCATTGCGTCGCCTCGGCCTTGGAGGGCTTCTCCGGCTTGGGCGCGTTGGGGATCTTGATCTTCTTGGCGAGCGAGCCGTCGTAAAGCGAGGAGTCCAACAGGGTCTTGGGTCCCTTCTCGGGCGCGGAAGCCTGGCGCCCGGCATAGGAGCCGGGCTGCGGCGACTTGCCGGCGCGGAAATCGTCGATGATCTGGCCCAGCGTCTCGGGCGTCAGGTCCTCGTAGTAGTAGTCGTTGATCTGCGCCATGGGCGCATTGCAGCAGGCGCCCAGGCACTCGACCTCCTGCCAGGTGAACAGGCCGTCCTTGGACAGGTGGTCTTTGTCGCCGATCTTCTCGGCGCAGAGCTTCATCAGGTCGTTGGCTCCGCGCAGCATGCACGGGGTGGTGCCGCAGACCTGGATCAGGGCCGCCTTCCCCACCGGCTCCAGCTGGAACATGGTGTAGAAGGTGGCGCACTCCAGCACCCGGATCACCGGCATGGAGAGCATCTCGGCCACCAGCCGGATGGCCGGCTCGGGCAGCCAGCCTTCCTGCTTCTGGGCCAGCCACAGCAAGGGCACGCAGGCCGACTGCTGGCGCCCCTCGGGATATTTGGCGATCCACCACTTGGCGGCCTTCAGCACGTCCGGTTTGAAGGCGAAGGAAGCCGGTTGCTCCTTGGCGAGACGGCGAACGCTCAACGGTCGATCTCCCCGAACACGATATCCAGCGAGCCCAGGATGGCGGAGACGTCGGCCAGCATGTGGCCGCGGTTCATCCAGTCCATCGCCTCCAGGTGCGGGAAGCCGGGCGCCCGGATCTTGCAGCGGTAGGGCTTGTTGGTGCCGTCGGCCACCAGATAGACGCCGAACTCGCCCTTGGGGGCCTCGGCGCAGGCGTAGACCTCGCCCGCCGGCACGTGGAAGCCCTCGGTATAGAGCTTGAAGTGGTGGATCAGCGCTTCCATCGAGCGCTTCATGTCGCCCCGGCGCGGCGGGGCCATCTTGCCGTCGTCCGTCAGCACGGGACCCATGTTCTTGCCCAGCAGCTCGATGCACTGCTTCATGATCCTGACCGACTGGCGCATCTCCTCCACCCGGCAGAGGTAGCGGTCGTAGCAGTCGCCGTTCTTGCCGAGCGGAATGTCGAACTCCAGCTCGTCGTAGATCTCATAGGGCTGGTTGCGGCGCAGGTCCCAGGCGATGCCCGAGCCGCGGATCATCACCCCCGAGAAGCCCCAGGCGTAGGCCTGGTCCTTGGACACCACGCCGATGTCGACGTTGCGCTGCTTGAAGATGCGGTTCTCCGTGATCAGGCCCTCGATGTCGTCGAGGATCGGCGGGAACTGGTCGCACCAGGCGTCGATGTCGGCGATGAGCTCGGGCGGCAGGTCCTGGTGCACGCCGCCGGGCCGCACATAGTTGGCGTGCAGGCGCGCGCCGGAGGCCCGCTCGTAGAACACCATCAGCTTCTCGCGCTCCTCGAAGCCCCAGAGCGGCGGCGTCAGGGCGCCAACGTCCATGGCCTGGGTGGTCACGTTCAGCAGGTGGTTCAGGATGCGGCCGATCTCGCAGTAGAGCACGCGGATGATCTGGGCGCGGCGCGGCACCGGCAGGCCCAGCAGCTTCTCGATCGCCAGGCAGAAGACGTGCTCCTGGTTGATCGGGGCCACGTAATCCAGCCGGTCGAAATAGGGGATGTTCTGGAGGTAGGTCCGCGCCTCCATCAGCTTCTCGGTGCCGCGGTGCAAAAGGCCGATGTGCGGGTCGACCCGGTCGACGATCTCGCCGTCGAGGTCGAGCACCAGGCGCAGCACGCCGTGCGCCGCCGGGTGCTGGGGCCCGAAGTTGATGGTGAACTTGCGGCCGTCCTGCTCGGACGCCGCCGAGTCGGAAAGCTCTGGAACGGGACGGGCGTCGTCAGCCATTTACTCGTGCGCCTCCAAAGCCTCGCGCCCCCGCGTGGTGGCCGCGACCAGGAAGCCGCAGCCAAGCAGCACGACCCCCAGGACGGTGATGATGGTCCAATAGGTCGGCCAGACGTGCAGGATGGCCACCGACGAGGTCGGAATGGCCAGCAGCACCGAGGCCGCGCCCAGAAGCGCGCTGCGGAGCTCGGCCGCGTCCAACCGCCTGACCCCCGCGCCCACGGCCAGCACGATGACGCCGGCCATGATGGTCGCGCCCAGCTCCTCCACGTGCACCTTGGTCAGGTCCAGCGGCGAGGTGAACCAACCGGTCAGGCGGGCGCCGATGGTGGCCAGGAAGGCCGTGGAAAAGGTCACCAGGAAGAACGCAATCGCAGACCTGAGCGCCGTGCGCTTCATCGGCTCATCCCCCCGCCTTCTCGTCGCCCGGCAGGACGTAGGGATAGCCCTGGCCGGGCATCTGACGCCGGTCCCCTTCCCAAGGCGACAGGAAGTCGAACTGGCGGAACTCCTGAGGCAATTTCACCGGCTCGTAGACCACCCGCTTCTGCTGCTCGTCGTAGCGGACCTCGACGTAGCCCGTCATCGGGAAGTCCTTGCGCAGCGGATGGCCGGTGAAGCCGTAGTCGGTCAGCAGGCGGCGCAGGTCCGGATGGCCGTCGAACACGACGCCGAACATGTCGAAGGCTTCCCGCTCGAACCAGTCGGCGCAGGGATGCACGGTCACGATGCTGGGCACGGCCGCGTCTTCGCCGGTCGGGACCTTGATCCGGACCCGGCGGTTCCGGGCGTGGGAGAGCAGGTGGTAGACCACGTCGAAGCGCTGGGCGCGGTCGGGATAGTCGACGCAGGTGATGTCGATCAGCTGGCGGAACCTGAGGTCCGCGTCGTCGCGCAGATGGGTCAGCAGATCGACGATCCGGTGGGCCACCGCCTCGAGGTTCAACTCGCCATAGGCGACCTGGAAGGCAGTGACCGCGCCGCCCGAGCCGGTCTGGATCCGCTGGCCGAGCTCGGCCAAGTCCTGGTCGGAGACGGCGTAGATCATCGCTCGATGGTCCCCGTGCGGCGGATCTTCTTCTGCAGCTGCAGCACCCCGTAGAGCAGCGCCTCGGCCGTGGGCGGGCAGCCCGGCACATAGACGTCCACCGGCACGATGCGGTCGCAGCCGCGCACGACGCTGTAGCTGTAGTGGTAGTAGCCGCCGCCGTTGGCGCACGAGCCCATGGAGATCACATAGCGCGGCTCGGGCATCTGGTCGTAGACCTTGCGCAGGGCCGGAGCCATCTTGTTGGTCAAGGTGCCGGCCACGATCATCACGTCCGACTGGCGCGGCGACGCGCGCGGGGCGAATCCGAAGCGCTCGGCGTCGTAGCGCGGCATCGACATCTGCATCATCTCGACCGCGCAGCAGGCGAGACCGAACGTCATCCACATCAAAGAGCCCGTGCGGGCCCAGGTGATCAGGTCGTCGGCGGCGGCGACCACGAAGCCCTTGTCGGCCAGGGCGTCGGACATGCCGTCGAAATAGGGGTCGTGAAGCTTGGGGTCGTAGCCGGGAACCGCGGCCCGGCCGCCCAGGCCCGCGGGGGTGATCACTCCCATTCCAGGGCTCCCTTCTTCCACTCGTAAACGAAGCCCACGGTCAGCACGCCCAGGAACACCATCATCGACCAGAAGGCGAAGACCGCCGTCGGGTGCGGCAGCTTCATCAGCGCCACGGCCCAGGGGAACAGGAAGGCCACCTCCAGGTCGAAGATGATGAACAGGATCGACACCAGGTAGAAACGCACGTCGAACTTCATCCGCGCGTCGTCGAAGGCGTTGAAGCCGCATTCGTAGGCCGAGGTCTTCTCGGGATCCGACGACGAGGGCGCCAGCAAGGTCGAGGCGGCGATGAAGGCCACGCCCAACGCGGCGGCGATGGCCAGGAAGATGACGATCGGCAGGTACTGCAGCAGGAAGGCGTTCATGCATGCCCCGGGGGAGAGTCGGGGCGCCTTGTAGCCGATGGGAACCGTGGCTTCAAACGTGGCGGCGCGCGTTTTGCCGCCGAGAGCGCCTCCGGCGAAAGTGCGAGGCGATTTCGCCGCCCGAACGCGCTCCTGATGTCCAACTCCAGGGCGTGACGAACGCCGAAACAGCACACGCTTCAGGCTGCCATCCCCTGGCGCTCGGTTGACACGGATGGCGGCGCAGACCTATGTCACGCGCCTCACGAACCGGCCGCTTCGGCCGGGCCGTTGCGGGTGTAGCTCAGTTGGTTAGAGCGCCGGCCTGTCACGCCGGAGGTCGCGGGTTCGAGTCCCGTCACTCGCGCCATTTCCCGACAATCACAGAGCGCGCCGGGCCAGCCTGAAGGCCGCCCCTGGCGTTCGGGGAAAGTGGCTTGTAGACAGGCGCCGCCTCGCGGGGCCTTGGCGGCGCCACGGTGCGGGCGGCTAGCTCAGCTGGTCAGAGCGTCTGGTTTACACCCAGAAGGTCGGGGGTTCGAACCCCTCGCCGCCCACCAAATCCTACCCGTTCAGCGCCGATTTCAGGGTGTCGCCGACGCGGAAGCGGCAGGTGCGGGAGGCCGGGCGGCGGACCTGGGCGCCGGTGCGCGGGTTGCGAGCCATGCCGGCCTTGCGCTCGACCGGCACGAAGCTGCCGAAGCCGACCAGCCGCACTTCCTTGCCGCCCTTCAGGGACGACGCGACGGCGTTGACGAACGCCTCCAGCGCGTCGCGCGCCTGGGACTTGGTGAGCCTGGCGTTCTCAGCAATCGCATCGACCATTTCGGCCTTGGTCATCTATGCCTCCCAACCCATCCATCGGCGAGGTTTTCGCCCCGCGCGGGAGCGAGTATGGCGACGGTTGGGACGCCGCGTCAAAAGAAAGCGGCGCGACTCGCGCCGCACCGCTCAAGATTCCTCGAATCTGTCAAGGGGTGGGGATGCGACCGGGAGCCACACCCCCGCCGCCTCAGTGGGTTATGATCGATTCCGGATCCACCTCGTCGAGCGTCGGACCGGTCGCCGGAAGAGCCTGATCGTCCTCTTCGGTCCATTCGATCGGCGTCAGCGGGCGGGCCAGGGCCTCGGCGAGCACCTCGTCCACGGTGGAGACCGGGATGATCTTCATCTCGGACTTCACCTTGTCGGGGATGTCGACCAGGTCCTTCTCGTTCTCCTGGGGGATCAGCACGGTCTTGATGCCCGAGCGGAGGGCCGCCAGCAGCTTCTCCTTCAGGCCGCCGATCGGCAGCACCCGGCCGCGCAGGGTGATCTCTCCGGTCATGGCCACGTCCTTGCGGACGGGAATGCCGGTAAGCACCGAGATCATCGCGGTGGCCATGGCGACGCCGGCCGAGGGACCATCCTTGGGCGTGGCGCCCTCGGGCACGTGCACGTGCACGTCGGTCTTGTCGAACACGGTCGGCTTGATGCCGAAGTGCGCGGCCCGGGCGCGGACGTAGCTGTTCGCGGCCGAGATCGACTCCTTCATCACGTCCTTGAGGTTGCCCGTGATCGACATCCGGCCCTTGCCGGTCATGCGCACCGCTTCGATGGTCAGGATCTCGCCGCCGAACTCGGTCCAGGCCAGACCGGTGACGATGCCGACCTGATCCTCCTCGTCCGTCTCGCCGTAGCGGAACTTCTTCACGCCCGCGTACTTGGCCAGGATCTCGTCGTCCACGGTGACGGAGACGATCTTCTCCTTGGCCATGTCGCGCACGGCCTTGCGGGCCAGGTTGCCGAGCTCGCGCTCCAGCGACCGGACGCCGGCCTCGCGGGTGTAGTAGCGGACCAGGTCGCGGATGGCCTTGTCAGGCACGACCCACTCGCCTTCCTTCAGACCGTGGTCCTTGGCCAGCTTGGGCAGCAGGTGCCGCTTGGCGATCTCCACCTTCTCATCCTCGGTGTAGCCGGGGATGCGGATGATCTCCATCCGGTCCATCAGCGGCTGAGGCATGTTCAGGCTGTTGGCCGTGGTGACGAACATCACCTGCGACAGGTCGTAGTCGACCTCCAGGTAGTGGTCGTTGAAGCTGTTGTTCTGCTCGGGATCCAGCACTTCCAGGAGAGCCGAGGTCGGGTCGCCGCGCCAGTCGGCGCCCAGCTTGTCGATCTCGTCGAAGAGGAAGAACGGGTCCACGCTCTTGGCCTTCTTCATCGACTGGATGACCTTGCCGGGCATCGAGCCGATGTAGGTGCGCCGGTGGCCCCGGATCTCGGCCTCGTCGCGCACGCCCCCCAGGGACAGGCGCACGAACTCGCGGCCCGTCGCCTTGGCGATCGAGCGGCCGAGCGAGGTCTTGCCCACGCCCGGAGGACCCACCAGGCACAGGATCGGACCCTTCAGCGAATTGGTCCGGGTCTGCACCGCCAGGTACTCGAGGATGCGCTCCTTGACCTTCTCCAGGCCGTAGTGGTCGTCGTTGAGGATCCTCTCGGCCTCGACGATGTCGATCTTCTTGGGCTTGGCCTTGCCCCAGGGGATCGACAGCAGCCAGTCCAGGTAGTTGCGCACCACCGTGGATTCCGCCGACATCGGGCTCATGTTGCGCAGCTTCTTCAGCTCCGCGTCGGCCTTGGCGCGGGCTTCCTTGCTGAGCTTGGTGCGCTTGATCCGCTTCTCCAGCTCGTTGAGCTCGTCGCGGGTGTCTTCCTGTTCGCCCAGCTCGCGCTGGATCGCCTTCATCTGCTCGTTCAGGTAGTACTCGCGCTGGGTCTTCTCCATTTGGCGCTTCACGCGCGAGCGGATCTTCTTCTCGACGTGCAGCACCGAGATCTCGCCCTCCATCAGGGCGAAGACCTTCTCCAGACGCTTGGTGACGTTAAAGATCTCCAGCAGGTTCTGCCGGTCGGTGATCTTCACCGACAGGTGCTGGGCGATCTGGTCGGCCAGCTCGGACGGATCGCTGATCTGCGGGATGCGGGCCATGGCATCGGGCTGGATCTTCTTGTTCAGCTTCACGTAGTTGTCGAACTGCTCGATCACCGCGCGCGACAACGCCTCGGCCTCGTGCGGCTCGCCCAACTCCTCGTCGATCGAGGCGATCTCGGCCTCGTGGTACTCGGACCGGTCGGTGAACTTGACGATCGCCGCCCGCGTCTTGCCCTCGACCAGGACCTTGACGGTGCCGTCGGGCAGCTTCAGCAGCTGCAGGACCTGGGCGATCACGCCCACGTCGTAGATGGCGCCCGGCTTGGGGTCGTCGTCAGTGGAGTTCTTCTGGGTGGCCAGAAGGATCTGCTTGTCTCGCTTCATCACCTCCTCGAGGGCGCGAACAGACTTGTCGCGGCCCACGAAGAGGGGGCTGATCATGTACGGGAACACCACGATGTCCCGCAGAGGCAGCACCGGAATTGTTCTCATCTCGCTCATAATGCACTGCTCCCTGACCGGCGCATTCCTTGGCGCTCGGCCGAGAACGACACAACCGACCAGGGTCGGCCGCCTCGTCCGTTTCCGCCGGATTCGGCGGGTCGCAAGGTAATGTGGACTTCCCGCTCACGCATTCAAGCTGGACCGCCCTGCATGTCCCCAGGAAATGGGCGGTGGGCGCATTGGCCGCGCTGAACAGCTGACGACGCGCGAAGATCGGGCGAAGGTTTCAACCGTAGAGGGACGCGAACTCGGCCCTCAGCGCGGCCTTCTGCACCTTGCCCATGGTATTGCGTGGCAACTCGTCCACGAAGATCACCCGCTTGGGGCGTTTGAAGGCGGCCAGCTCGGCCTCGAGCGCGGCCAGCACTTCGGCCTCCGTCGGATGCTCGCCTCCGCCCGTGGCCGCGACGGCCGTCACCGCCTCGCCGAAGTCGGGATGCGGCAGGCCCACCACGGCGCTCTCGACCACGCCAGGCAGGGCGTCGATCTTCTCCTCGACCTCGATCGGATAGACGTTGAGGCCGCCGGTGATGATCAGGTCCTTGCCGCGGCCGACGATCGAGACATAGCCGTTCTCGCCGATGGTGCCGAGGTCGCCGGTGACGAAGAAGCCGCCCGGCCGGAAGTCCTGGGCGCTCTTCTCGGGCATGCGCCAATAGCCCTTGAAGACGTTGGGGCCCCTGACCTCGATCATGCCGATCTCGCCGGCCGGGACCGGCGCGCCCGTCTCGGGATCGCGGATGCGCACCTGCACCCCCGGCAGCGGCAGGCCCACCGTGCCGGCGATGCGCTCGCCGTCATAGGGGTTGGAGACGTTCATTCCCGTCTCGGTCATGCCGTAGCGCTCGAGGATGGCGTGACCGGTCCTGGCGCGCCATTCGCGATGGGTCTCGGCCAGCAGCGGCGCCGAGCCGGAGACGAACAGGCGCATGCCCCTCGCCGCCTCGGTCGTCAGGCCCGGATGCCTGAGCAGGCGGGTGTAGAAGGTGGGCACCCCCATCAGGGCGGTGGCCCGCGGCATCAGGCTCACGATCTCGCCCGCGTCGAACTTCGGCAGGAAGATCATCGTTCCGCCGGCCATCAGCAGCACGTTGATGGCCACGAACAGGCCGTGCACATGGTAGATCGGCAGGGCGTGGATCAGCACGTCCCGGTCGGTGAAGCGCCAGACCGCCACCAGCGTGCTGGCGTTGGACGCCAGGTTGGCGTGGGTCAGCATCGCGCCCTTGGACCTGCCGGTGGTGCCCGAGGTGTAGACGATGGCGGCGAGGTCGTCGGCGTCGCGCGCCACGGTCTGGAAGTCGGCTGGCTGGCGCGCGGCGATCTCGGCCAGGCTCCCCTGCCCGGCGGCGTCAAGGGTCTCGACCCCGGCGCCCGCGTCCGCCGCCAGGGCCAGGACGCCCTCGCGAACCTGGGGGTCGCTGACGATCAGCGAGGGCTCGGCGTCGCCGACGAAATAGCCGACCTCGGCCAGGGTGTAGGCGGTGTTCAGCGGCAGGTAGACGGCCCCCGCCCTCAGGCTCGCCAGATAGAGCACGAGGTTGGCCGGCGACTTCTCCACCTGCACGGCGATGCGGTCGCCCGACTTCACGCCCAGCGAGACCAGCGCGTTGGCCATCCGGCCGGACGCCTGGATCAGATCCTCGAAGCTCAGCCTGAGCCCGCCCAGGGTCTCCAGGGCAAGCCGGTCGGAGCCGGCCTTGTCGGCCAGCAGCAGCTCGAACAGGTTGCTCATGGGCGGGCTGTTTACGGCCGAATTCGCCGGGGCGGAACACGCCGCGCACCGTGGGTGGCGCATCCCCCCAGCGCTACTTCACCCGCGAGCAGCGCACCGACTGGTACTTGTTCACGTCGCAGAAGTAGCCGCCCAGCGCCTCCTTGTGGATGGACATGGTGTCGCCTTCCTTGGGCATGCTGTTGATCACCGTGGTGTCGGTCTGCCGCCAGATCTGGCCGTCGGAGGTGAAGATCACGACCTTGCCGGCCGGCTGGGTGATGGCGATCTGGTCGATGGTGACGTCGATCTGGTTCGGGTTCTCCTCAAGCGGCGCGGCCGAGGCGCCGGCGGACCTGGCGCCCTCTTCCTTCTTCTCATGCTTGAACACCCTCACCCTCGGCATGGATAGGCCGAAGGTCTTCTTGCGGTTGGCGGTGACCGCGGAGGGGTTGGGCGCGTAGCCGGCCGCACGCATGGCGGTGTCGTAGCAGGCCAGGCGCTCGGCTTCGTCCGGCGTCTGGGCGCAGTGGACCAGGGTGTCCCAGGCCGGCGGCGTGCCCGCGCTTTGGGCGAAGGCGCCCGCGGCCAGGCCGGACGCGGCCAGACCTGCGACGACGGCCATGCTGACGATGGATCTGGGCACTTTGGTCTCCTGACTCAGTGGACGCGCTTGCAACGGGCCCCTTGGCGCTTGTCGAAGATGCAGAGGAAGCCGCCGAAGGCGTTCTTCTTGATCTCCATGCTTTGCCCCTCCCTGGGAAGGGGGGCGATGGTCTCCGAATCGATCTGCTCCCAGATGCCGCCGTCGGCGGTGACCAGCAGCAGCCGGTTGAAGGGCGGCATCAGCGCGACGCGCTCGAGTTTCACGAAGACGTCGTTCTCGGATTCCGCATGCGGCGCGACCCCCGGCGGCGGCGGCGCGGGCTCGGCGACCGCAGCGCCGCCGGCGGATTCGGACGGGGCGGCGGCGGCGTTCTGGCCGGCCTCGGCCTGCCTCTTCTTGAACAGGTTCAGGTCGGGAACCGACAGGCCGAAGCGGTGGTGGCGCTCGGCGGTCACCTCGGCGGCCTTCGGCGCGTAGCCGGCGGCCTTCATCGCCGCCTTGAAGCAGGCCAGTTGCGCGTCGTCGTCGGCCAGCCGGGCGCAGTGGATCAGCGTCGGCCAGGACGGCGGCGCGCCGGACGGCGTTTCCTGGGCCAGGGCGGCGCCCGACAGCATCAGGACGACGGCCAGCGAACCGGCGAATGCGAAAAAGGACCTGAACATGGCGCTCTCCCCCGACGCCCGGAGCCCAGTTGTCGGGGCAAGCTGCGCAAGGATCAAGGCGGAATTGCGCGCGCCCAGTTTCAGCGCGTGATCAATCCTGGCCGCGCACCAGGCGCGCAGGCGCGGGTCTTAGGACGCCACGCCCTTTTCGCCGCGCTTCTCGGCATAGATCAGCAGCGGCTGGGCCCGGCCTTCGACGACCTCGGCGTTGACCACCACTTCCTCGACGCCCTGGTAGGTCGGCAGCTCGAACATGGTGTCGAGCAGGATGCCTTCCATGATCGAGCGCAGGCCCCGCGCGCCGGTCTTGCGGGCGATGGCCTTGCGGGCCACGGCGCGCAGGGCGTCGTCGGTGAAGCTGAGGCCCACGTTCTCCATGTCGAACAGACGGGCGTACTGCTTGATCAGGGCGTTCTTCGGTTCGGTCAGGATCTTGGCCAGGGCGTCTTCGTCCAGGTCCTCGAGGGTGGCGATGACCGGCAACCGTCCGATGAACTCGGGAATCAGGCCGAAGCGGAGCAGATCGTCCGGCTCGACCTGGCTGAGGATCTCGCCCACCCGCCGCTCGTCCGGGTCGCGGACGTTGGCGCCGAAGCCGATGCCGGCCCCCTGTCCCCGCGCGGAGATGATCTTCTCCAGGCCCGCGAAGGCCCCGCCGCAGATGAACAGGATGTTGGTGGTGTCGACCTGCAGGAACTCCTGCTGGGGATGCTTGCGGCCGCCCTGCGGGGGCACCGAGGCGACGGTGCCCTCCATGATCTTGAGCAGCGCCTGCTGGACGCCCTCGCCCGACACGTCGCGGGTGATCGAGGGATTGTCCGACTTGCGGCTGATCTTGTCGACCTCGTCGATGTAGACGATGCCGCGCTGGGCCCGCTCGACATTGTAGTCGGCCGCCTGCAGCAGCTTCAGGATGATGTTCTCGACGTCCTCGCCGACGTAGCCCGCCTCGGTCAGGGTGGTGGCGTCGGCCATGGTGAAGGGCACATCGATGATCCGCGCCAGCGTCTGGGCGAGGTAGGTCTTGCCCGAGCCAGTGGGGCCCACCATCAGGATGTTGGACTTGGCCAGCTCGATGTCGTTGTTCTTGGTGGCGTGGTTCAGCCGCTTGTAGTGGTTGTGCACCGCGACCGAGAGGACCTTCTTGGCGTGGTCCTGGCCCACCACGTAGTCGTCCAGCACCTCGCGGATCTCGCGCGGCGTGGGGACTCCGTCCTTGGACTTCACGAAGGCGATCTTGTGCTCTTCACGGATGATATCCATGCAGAGCTCGACGCACTCGTCGCAGATGAAGACGGTGGGGCCGGCGATGAGCTTGCGCACCTCATGCTGGCTCTTGCCGCAGAAGGAGCAATACAGGGTGCTCTTGGTGTCGCCGCTGGCGGCTTTGGTCATAGTCGCTCACTCTCCGTCACGGCGGTTCGATACGGACCGCCGGCGACCTGCGTCGCGCGCCTCTCGCGGAACCTTTGCAGGATACGCGCCGCAAGTTGTCTAATCCTTGACATTCACCGATGCGCAGCCACTCGACAAGCGCCTCGGCGCCGCACCGGATAAAAAGTGCGTGCCTTGGATTGGTTCAAACCGTCACGCCTCCGCCACGGTCAGATTCAGATGGGTAGCACGAGGATTAGGCGCCAGGGGCCGGCGGGAAGACCTCTGGTCGCCTTCGACTTCGACGGAACCCTCAGTTTTCGCGACAGTTTCATGGCGTTCCTGGCCTGGCGGAGCGGCCCGGCGCGCTATGGCGCGGGCCTGATCGCCCTCCTGCCCGCGACACTTCTATATATGGTCCACTGCGATCGGGGCCGGTTGAAGGCCGCCGCCGCCCGCAGGTTCCTCGCCGGCATGACCCGCGCGGAGCTGATCGCCGCCTGCGACAATTTCGCCAATTCAAGGCTGGGACGGCGGCTGATTCGTCCCGATGCGGAACAGTGCTGGACGAGCTGGCGCGAACGCGGCGCCGAACTGGTGATCGTCACCGCCTCGCCCGAGGAGGTGGTGGCGCCCTTCGCCCGGCAACTGGGCGCCGACAGGCTGATCGGCACCCTGCTGGAGTTCGACGCCGATGACCGGGTCTCGGGCGGCTTCGCCAGCGCCAACTGCCGCGGGCCCGAGAAGGTCGCGCGGCTCAAGGCCGTCTATGGCGAGAACCTGCGGCTGGCCGCGGCCTACGGCGACACCTCGGGGGACAAGGAGCTGCTGGGGCTGGCCGACGCGCCGGGCTACCGGGTCTTCACCCAACGGCGCGGCTGATTGCCCAGGAAATGTCGGATATAGCACGTTTTGTGCTTGTTCTGTCCCGGCCGGCGGCCACAATGCCGCCCGTGGAGCCCACCGACTGCCCCAACCTTCGCCGGCTGAAGAGCTTCGTACAGGACGCCCTGAAGCGCTCGGACGGCCTGCCGCCGGAAACGGCGCGCGGCCTGCTGCGGGCCAACGCCGAGGTCCTGCGCCGGCACTTGAAAGCCCTGAGCGCCTGGGCCGCCAGCGAGCCGGAAGCGCCCTGCCCGCCTCACCTTCTGGGGTTGTCGGCCTTCGACCTGGCCGACGGGGCCGAGGCGCTGGAAGCCGAGGCGGCCCGCCGTTGCGCTTGAGCGTCGGACGGGCCGCGCCGGTCAGGCGGGGATCAGTAGCCGTAGTCGTAGGCGCAGCCGGAATAGGGATCATAGGGGTCGCAGTAGTAGCCCGGGTCGTAATATTAGTCGGGGACCACCACCCCAGAGCCCCAGCCGTAATAGCCGCCATAGTAGCCGCCGCCACGCTCGTAGCCGCGGCCGTAGCTGCGCCCGTAGTCGCGATCGCCGCCCCCACGGTAGCCGCCATAGCCGCTGCCGCCATAGCCGCCGCGATAGCCGCTGCTGCGATAGCCGCCGCCGTGGTAGCCGCCGCCGCCGCCGCGATAACCACCGCCGCCGCCATGATAACTGCTGCCGCCGCCGCCGTGGTAACCGCCGCCGCCGCCGTGGTGGCTTTGGGCGAACGCGGTCGAGCCCAG